>CAJUOQ010000027.1 GCA_910588235.1 uncultured Atopostipes sp.
TATCTTTACAGCTTATTTTTTATCATTGTTTTTCATAGAACTTTTGGAGGTACCATATTTAACATTTTGTTAAATATTTCTTTTTGAATACTTGTATAATTTATCACAATGACAGGAAAAGTCAATATTTTTTTCGGAAAAGCGTCTTCTTTATGATTTTCTTTCAAAGTATAAGAATGCACTGATAAAAACAATTAAATTGTAATAATTTTTTTATACCTTAGTCAATTCCAAATGTGTTAAAAGACGAAGTAATTAAAATCGCTAAGAATGGAAGACTTTTATAGAAATCTTCAAAACTAACCAATAAAAAGAAAATATTCATCATAATTAGTACTTGTGTAATCGTATTGATATTTACCTTTCAAAGAGTTTTGTGAGTAAATACCTACCTACTAAGTCGACTAGAACATCGCTTATACTAAAAAGTAGAATTTCTAGTAAATTAATCACTTGAAAAGCATCTTTCTCTGCAAGAGATAATAAAGATAAAAATAGAACTCAGAATGGAAGAGCCAGTGAACACTAATTACAGAACTCCTTTACGCGTCCCAAATTTATTTTATATTAAGTCTATCATGTATGATTCAATAGCTACCAACGAGACTGTTGTACTTACAGTCTCTAAAAGTACCGCTTCAATCAAAGTAAGATCTAAAAAAGAGATGCGGTGAGTATTATATCAATCATTCCAGACGGTGCAGGTACAAAATTTAATAACTCTACTGGACGTCCAGCTTTCTTAGGATCTTCTAAGACAAAAAATTAACCAGTTTATATAAAAATAAAGTAATTAACAGAAGCAGTTATGAAAGGGAATGTAACAACAGCTAAGAATTCAATCTCATTTTTCATTTTTAATAACCTTATAGATGCTAGCCGAGACTGATATATCCAAAATAAATGATATAAGCGAAAGGATGGACATGCAGTTTAAAGATCCGATAAAAATCGAGCAATTCATTCCATAATAAAAAGTCGTTTGTATAACAGAGTCTATCCTTCTGTTACCAAACGACTTTTGTCTTCATATTTTTATTTTAACGAACAACTTCTGCTGCTTCGTCTTTAGGTTTCCATAAACCTAAAACAACACCGGCAATCACACTACCAATAATTAAAGCGAGGACAAACATCAATGGATGATCTGCGAGTGTAGCGACAAATAAACCACCATGTGGCGCTGGAATCGCAACATTCCATAACTGAGTCAGTCCACCAGCAATCGCTGATCCTAATACGGAAGAGCCAATAATTCGCATAGGGTCTGCTGCGGCGAATGGGATAGCTCCTTCCGTAATAAAGGAAATCCCCATAATAAAGTTTGTAAGACCTGATTGTTTTTGAATTTCGTTAAATTTATTCGGGAAAAATGTCGTAGCTAAAGCAATCGCTAATGGTGGCACCATTCCACCAACCATTACGGCAGCCATTAAACTTCCGTCTCCCGTATCGGTAAAGATTCCAATGGAGAAAGCATACGCTGCTTTATTAAAGGGTCCACCCATATCAATCGCCATCATACCTCCAAGGATTGCACCTAATACTACTGCGTTTCCTGTTCCAATATTTTCTAAGAAAGTAATCATTGCCGTGTTAATCGTTGCAAAAATAGGTCCAACAATGAAATACATCAGTAATCCTGTAGCAAGCAATCCGAGTACGGGGAATAACAAGATGGTTTTAAGTCCTTCCAAGGATTGCGGTAAGTTTCTTAAACCTTTCTTGATGCCGTTCATTACATAACCGGCTAAGAACCCGGCAACTAGTCCCCCGAGGAAACCAGCGTTACTATTCACCGCAAGCAAACCACCTGCCATACCGGGCAATAGACCTGGTCGGTCGGCGATACTAGATGCGATAAACCCAGCTAAGATGGGAATTAAGAAATCAAAAGAAGCACTTCCAATTTCATTTAAGGAAGTAAACCAAACACTATCCGACCCTAACCAGCTTTCAAATAAGAAAGAGATCGCCATTAAGATTCCGCCACCTACTACAAAAGGTAGCATGTGGGAGACACCGTTCATTAAATCTTTATAAATATTATTCCAAATTGATGAGTCTTCATCCGTTGCTGTTTCTTCAGCAGTATGTGCCTCATCTGCTTGTAAAATAGGGGCTTGACCTTCAACGACTCGGTTAATTAACTCTTCACTTTTGTTAATGCCATCGCTAACCGGACGTTGAATAACATGTTTACCAGCGAAACGATTCGTTTCAACTTTTGTATCAGCCGCAACAATTACGCCATCTGCTCGTTCAATTTCATCCGCAGTGAGTCGATTTTGAACACCGCTGGAACCGTTAGTTTCGACGCGAATATCCACGCCTAACTCCTCTGCTTTATTTTGGAGCGCTTCTTCGGCCATATACGTGTGGGCAATACCTGTCGGACAAGCGGTAACGGCCACAATAAATGGTTTCTCTTCCGTGTCAGCAGCGGATGCCGACTCTGTTTCCGTCGTTTGTGGCGTTTCATCGCTTTCGCTAGCTGCTTCATCGCCATTTAATTCTTGTTCTTTAGCTGTGAATAATTGTAAAACTTCGGTAGAAGTTTGTGCTTCTTTCAATTGTTGAATAAAATCACCATCGACTAAAGAACGTGACAAGCTCGCTAACACTTGTAAGTGCACATCGTTTTCACCTTCAGGCGCAGCAATCATGAAGAATAAGTAGACGGGTTCACCATCTAATGCTTCAAAATCAACACCTTTTTTACTTTTAGCAAAGAGTACCGCCGGTTTCTTCACTGAACGATGCTTCGCATGTGGCATCGCCACACCATCTCCTAAACCTGTAGAAGTCTGTTCTTCGCGGGCAATAATTCCTTTTTCATAACCTTCTGCATCGTCAATAATATCTTGTTCAGCTAACTTATTGACCATTTCTTCGATCGCTGCTGTTTTCGTTTCGGCCTGTAAATCCATGATCATTAAGTCTTCAAATAATATATCCTCAATTTTCATGCTTATTCATCCTCTCTTATTTTTTCGATATGAATTTGTGGGTATAGAGCATCAATTTCTTCTTTCGTCCCTAAATCTTCCGTAAATGCTGTCGCACTACCACTAGCTAAACCAATCTTAAAAGCTTCCTGCAGATCTTCTGTTTCTAAAAATGTGCCCACAAAGCCGGCAATCATCGAATCGCCGGCCCCAACAGTATTTTTCACAGCACCTTTAGGCGAGTTACCGCGGAAAATCCCTTCTTCAGAAAATAAAAGGGCACCTTTACTTCCAAGCGACACAATCGCAAAACGTGCGCCTGCATCAATCAATTTTTGTCCATATTTCTTGTAATCTGCTTCCGTTTTCAAAGTCACGTTAAATAACTCAGCCAGCTCTACATCGTTCGGTTTCACTAAAAAAGGTTTGGAAGCTAGCGCAGCTTCTAACGCTTTACCCGTCGTGTCAATCACAAATTCCGCGCCTGCCTTCTTGATCGCAGTAATAATTTGTTGGTAGTAATCCGTCGGTAAATTCCGTGGTTGACTGCCTGAAATAATAACGAGATCGTCTGGTTGAACCGCTGTCAGCTGATCTAATAATTTGGTCGCCGCTGCTTCATCAACTCGCGGTCCTTGACCATTTAATTCTGTTTCTTCAGCTGCTTTTACTTTTATATTAATCCGCGTGTATTCTTCAATCGCTGTAAAGTCAGTTTGGATGTTCTCCTTTGCTAACTCTTCTGCAACAAAGTCACCCGTAAAACCGCCCATAAAACCCAGAGCGGTATTCGCATGGCCTAGATTCTTTAAAACTCTTGAAACATTAATGCCTTTTCCCCCCGTAAAAAAGTGATCCGCTTGGATGCGATTGAGCTCGCCGAGCTTCACTTCATCTAAGTTGATCACGTAATCAATCGATGGATTTAATGTTAATGTGTAGATCATTGGTTCGCCTCCCATATTTTGGTCCAGTTTGTAAATTGTGCTCGATCTGACTCGTCGAGTCGGCTGGTGATCACCGCATAATTTTCCAATTCACTCACTTTGACAAAATTTACTTTATGAAATTTCGTTGAGTCTGCAACGACATACGTTTGATTCGCTTGGCTTCCGGCTAAACGTTTTAAAGCGGCCTCTTCAGGATCAGGGGTGGTATAACCAAATTCACCATCAATCCCGTTCATCCCTAAAAATGTCTTACTAAAGCCATATGTTTCTAATTGCTTGAAAGCAACAGAGCCAATGATGGCTTTGGTTCTCATCTTAATCTGTCCGCCTAACAAGACAGTAGAAATATTATAATCCGTCAATAAATCAGCATGATTGACCCCGTTTGTGACCACTAATAAATCTTTGATGTCTTTTAAAAAAGGAATCATTTCGTAAGTAGTCGTCCCCGCATCCAAATAAATAATATCTTCTGCTGTCACAAAAGAAGCGGCTAAAGCGCCAATTTGTTTCTTTTCATGAATGTTTTTGGATGATTTTTCTTTCATCTCCAACTCTGTGTTCAGGGTATAAATTCTCTTTGCGCCCCCATGAACTCGTGTAAGCAGCCCTTGTTCTTCAAGCTCAGATAAATCTCTTCGAACCGTTGATATCGAGCAATTTAATTCCGACTCTAAATCTTTAATTTTAACGGTATTTTCTCTTTTAAGTTTATCTAAAATATATGCATGTCGTTCTTCTGTAAGCATTCTCATCACCTTATATCTCAATAATAGCACTACATCCGCTCATTTTCAACCACAAACAGTCAAAATCATTCATTACCCATCTATACGAACTTTAATTTAAAAATGCAGAGGGATATTGCACCGTCCCTGTTTGGTTTTCTAAAGCGTCAGGAGTTAATTCTAAAGCCATAAAAGCTTCTTGCGGTACATCAAATGGGGCTTTTATCTGCCACAAATAAGCCGGCTTAAAACCAAATCGTGGGTAATAATCAGGATGCCCTAAAACAATAATCGCTCGATAGCCGGCAGCTCTGGCTCTTTTGATACCTTCTTTTATTAATTGGCTACCAATCCCTTGCTTTTGAAAAGCTGGATGGACAGCAACAGGGGCCAGCGATAAAGCTCGCATTTCTTGGTTTTCATTGACAATTTTATTTTCAGTCAGTAATAGATAGCCAATGATCTCTTCCTCTTCATTGAACGCCACTAAAGAGAGTTCAGGGACAAAAGCCGAGGAAGTGCGCAGTTTTTGGACAAGAACATGTTCTTGCTGATCACTCATTGTTTCCCTTAAAAAAGCTTCTTTAATCACTTCTTCGATAGCTGTATAATCTTTTGGCGTTTCTTGCCGGATGGTTATCTTCATTGTTTTTCTGCCTCCTTGCTTATTTTTTCATAGAAGGTTATAGCCAATTGTTTCGCGCCTATCTCATTCGGATGGATGCCGTCAAAGAACCATTCGGGGTGTCCGGCAGTCGCTTTTGTCATATCTAAAAATTCTAAGTCATACTCCGCGGCGACTTCTTCTACCACATCATGAATCGGTTCAATAATACCCGGGTCAATTGAACCACGGGGAGTATTTTCTAAAAATACAGTCGGTGGTGCCGCTAAAATGACACGCGAAACACTTTCAAGTTCTAAATAACTTTCTAAAAGTTCCGTATACTCTTCCTTAAATTGCTCAGCTCCTGCCCAATTATTCGCTTTAGTATCATTAGTACCTAACATAAACAGAACAATCTCGGGTTCATAGTCTAAACTTTCTTGATAAGCTTCGGTGGTGCTGTAAGGAAAATCACTCGAGGACTGCGCAGCATAGTTCGATTTTCCGAAATTTTGCACCGCGTAACCTTCACCCAGCATTTCATCTAATTGTTCAGGATAATTATTTCCAGAAAAACTATAATAAGTAATACTGTCACCTACCGCTGCAATCCGCAGATCATCCTCTTCCACGCTGAGTGTCGTATTTGTTTCGACCGCTTCACAGGCTGTACCTAGCACTAAAAACAACAAGCCGATCCCTGCCAACCACCATTTTTTAATTCTACTCTTTTTCATTCATCTCGCTCCTATTTTTTTGTTCTTGAATCTTTTATTCTATCAGCTATTTAAAAAAAGAAAAATCTCAAGCCTCCCCTCCTCGAAGAGTTCTTGAGATCTTAATCTTCTCGCTAATATTGAGTGCCAAATAATTGAGTCACATATAAAACGTCCCCATCATAGTGCACGCCGATTCCTATCTCATTATACTCCGGGCGGATCATATTTTCATAATGCCCTTCACTTTCAACCCAACCGTTAAATAGAAACTCAGCCATTTCTTCATCCGGTAAATGATAAGTCGCCATTCCTAAATTTTCACCTACAGCTCGATAAGGATACGAAATCCCTTCTTCTTGAAAGACTGTAAAAGCGTCGGAACCGTCTGGCCGCGTATGTGAAAAAGCCTCTTCGGTTTCCACTGCTCGAATCGTCGCGGCGGCTCGCAACATTTCATTAGGAGCCACCGAAGGCACACCTTGTTCAGCGCGCAATTCATTCACTAATTCGATCACTTTACTTTCGATTAATTGCGCATCGACTTCCTGATCGCTCGCGGTTAACGTTTGGGCTGTTTCTACTGGTTCCTTTACTTCGGGCTCGGCCGGCGGATAAATATCTTCTAAAATCGGTATTTGCTGTAGATCTTCTCGGTCTGGAAGATATCGCACAATCGTGTCCATAACTTCTCCGGCTTTGGTACCACTCAGAATATTTGCCGAAGCCAGCCAAAACCCCAACAAGATCGCTAGAAATAGCGCAATCAGTTTTCTTAAAAGTTTCATTTTGATTCATACCTTTTATTTTTTATTATAGCACTTTTGGTTTTCAAATTATAGAAACAGTTTTTTCGAAAGAACGAGACACTTTTCTTGAAGTTCAAAACAAGGTCTGTTAAATTGTATTTTAATTAATTGTCTCTAATTAAAAACGATAAAAAGAAGAGTACAAACGAACAACAGCCCAGCGAATCTCGGTAGGTGGAAAGAGATCTGTCATGCGTTTGGAAGTGCATCTTGAAGTTGCATAGCTGAATGAAGAAATTCTTGAGGTTATGCCGGGAGAGCCCGTTAGCGCTCGCCGGTCTATTATTGTGGTACCGGTCAGAGATTTACGAAGAACAGAAGAGCAATAGATGGCTTCGTAAAATTAAGGTGGAAACGCAAAGTAATTTTATTTTGCCCTTAAACAAAGATGACTCTTTTTAGCAGTCATTTCTGTTTAGGGGCATTTTTTGTAGAAAGGATGGAAGAATTCTTCTAAAATATTTTGTTGCACAAGTAATCTTTAATTTGTAAAAAGAAAGGTGAATAAACATGAAAAACAATTGGAAAAAACTTTTAACAATGACTAGCTTTTTAGCCCTCGTAACCTTTGTTTTAATCGCTTGTGGTTCAGAAAATGACGCTTCAGAAGAAGTGGCATGGGAAGACCAAACGATCAATGTCGCAACCCCTGGTAGTGGACCTCCTTACAGTTTAATTGATGATGAAGGGAATTGGACCGGAACAGAAGCTGAGATTTGGGCGGAGATTGTTGAGCGAACAGGCTGGAATATTGATGTGCAAAGAGTCAGCGGGAATGCTATCTTTGGGCAGCTTGATACAGGCCGTAGTGATGTCGCAGCCAATAATTACGCCTTAACGGAAGAACGAGCGCAAAATTATATTTATACCGAACCTGTTTATGCGGATGCCAATACCGTAGCCACTAAAGGTTGGAACGATGAAATCAATACGCTTGATGATCTTGCTGGAAAAACAGTTGGCGTGATGGCCGGACAAGCAGCTGATATCCCGCTTACTCAATTAGAAGAAGAAATAGGTTTTGAATTAGTTCGTTATGAAGGAACAGGCGACGCATTTCAACAATTAGAAATTGATAACCTTGATGCCGTTGCTGGCCCAAGATCTCTCTTAAATGAATATATCGAAAGAAGAGATGTTGACTTTAAGATTCTTGAAGAAAATCTGAGCGCTACCCCTATTGTTTATTTCTTACCAGATACGGAAGAACATGCGCAACTTCGCGATGAACTAAATGTTGTGATTGAAGAGATGATTGCGGATGGAACGATGGGAGAAATCACAGAAAAATGGCTTTATACAGATATGACTAAAAACCTTGAAGATGTGGAAACAGAACAAGAATAATATGGAAAGGATGAATTGAATTGGGATTTGATTTTAACTACCTGTTGGAAGTTCTTCCTAACCTTTTTTATGCTGCCAGATTTACTTTATATTTAACGCTGGTTGCTTCATTTTTCGGCTTAATCATTGGTCTCATTCTTGCGGTCATCGGTTACTATGAAGTAAAAATTCTGAACCCGCTCGCAAAAGTTTACCTTTTCATTATGCGCGGTGCTCCGCTGGTAGCTCTGCTCTACTTTTTCTACTATGGAATTGCGAGCTACAGTACCTTTGTCAGTGAAATGGAACCTTTAAATGCCGTTTCGATTATTATTAGTCTAACGGCCGGTGGGTTTATGGCTGAAAGTATTCGAGGTGCTTTGCTGTCTGTGGATGAAGGTCAGAAAGACGCCGCTTATTCATTAGGAATGACCAACGGACAACTCATGCGACGCGTCATTATTCCTCAAGCGGTGAGAATTGCGGTACCGAGTCTATTTAATAATGTCATTAGTATCACGAAAATGACATCCTTATCTTTTATGCTTGGTGTGGTCGATGTGATGGGTTCTGCCCGTATTGAAGGTTCTAGAACATTTAGTTATTTCGAAATTTATGGGGGCGTCATTATTGTTTATTTAGTCCTTATTGGCTTATTAATGATTGTCCAGAGATACGTCGCGAAAAAATTCTCTGAAGCTTATTAAGTTAGAGAGAGGAGCAAATCAATGAGTCAAAACATGATTGAAATTCAAAATTTATCCAAATCATTTGGTGAGCACCAAGTGTTGGAAGATATCCATTTAAAAATTAAAGAAAATGAAATCGTAGCGATTATTGGTCCATCGGGTACAGGGAAATCCACTTTTCTGCGGATGTTAAACTTTTTAGATGAACCGACAACCGGAAAAATGACCGTGGGCGATGTGACGATTGATGCTGAAAATTATTCTAAAAAAGATGTCCAGCAGTTACGATTACAGACTTCTATGGTTTTTCAAAATTATAATTTATTTAAAAATATGACGGCTCTCCAAAATGTGATGGAGTCTCTCGTCACTGTACGCAATGTCCCTGAAGACGAAGCCAAAGAAATCGCCATTGAGCAGTTAGAAAAAGTCGGTTTAGCCGAAAGACAGGATGCTTATCCTTCGCAATTATCTGGTGGGCAACAGCAGCGAGTGGGGATCGCACGCGCATTAGCTGTCAATCCCAAAGTTCTCTTATTTGATGAACCAACTTCTGCGCTTGATCCTATGCTTGTATCGGAAGTTTTACAGACTATTAAACATCTGGTGGAAACAGACAATATCACGATGCTGCTCGTCACGCACGAGATTTCTTTCGCTAAAGACATTGCTTCTCGGGTGCTTTTTATGAATGAGGGACGGATCGCAGAGGACGGCACACCGGACGAAATATTAAACCACCCGGAAGATGAAACCTTACAACAATTCTTGAATATTAATCAATACAATTAAATAGAAAGAGGACGCCAACCCATGAATCGGTTGGGTCCTTTTTTATCTTATACCTCATTCAGTGATCCAAGGTCATAAGAAGTCCCTATTATTTTACTGCTTGTGTACTCGGCTGGTAATTTTCTTTTTTCAAATCAGGGATGCTTAACATGGTCAATAAACTGACGCCATATAAACTCGCCAGGAAAAGCATCACCATCGGTATCCCAGAATGGTCTAAGATCATGCCGATAATAACAGAAGAGAAGCCGCCAACTGCTCGACCAACGTTTAAAATCGTATTATTCGCGATGGTCCGGATGCGTTGCGGATATAATAAAGTCGTCACCGTCGCATAGCCGGTAAACATGCCATTAACGAAGAAACCAACAACGGCTCCGCCTAGAATCATTGTGAAGGTCGTGTTCGCCAATGTAAACAAATACACAGAGAGTGCGGAACAAATTAAGAAACTGCCAAAACTTTTTCTAGGGCCTATTCTATCGATCATCTGCCCAAAAACAAACATCCCGATACACATACCTATAATGGTGGCAATCATCCATTGCGATGAATCACTCACCGAAACCCCTAACTGAGACTGCATCATCGTAGGGAGCCAGTTCATCATCCCAAAGTAGCCGGCGATTTGAATCGTCGCCATCAACATCAAAGAAAGAGTGAGTCGGCTCAATTGTGGGGTCGCAAATAATTCTTTGATTTGTGGGGGGTTCTTTTCCGTCTGTGGCGTCGTTTCGGCTCCTGTTTCTGTAATCGCTGGGGCATCTATGAAAAAGTGAGCCCACACAATGAGTACTACCGGCAGAAAACCGAAGAGAAACAAACCACGCCAACCTAATCTCGGCGCTATCAAGGCCGCAAGAATAGCAGCTAAGATAGAGCCTATTTGACCTACAATGCCATTGAGAGACGCGATTCTGCCCATTTTATTTAAAGGAACAATACCCGCCATAATTGAAATGGCCACCCCATACTCACCACCCACGCCGACACCTGAAATGAAACGCAAGAGGTAAAGGATGTAAATATTATCTACAAAGAAGATAAAGCCAGTGGCTAGACTAAAAATCAAAACGGTTATTTTAAAAATATGAAATTTATTATACCGATCAGCAAGGACTCCAAAAAGTAAACCGCCTACTAACATTCCCAGATTTGTAATCGTGCCGATCCAGCCGGCTTCTGACCCTGATAGATTCAAATCTGCAATAATACTCGAAAGGGAGAAGGATAGAAACATCACATTCATATCATCTAAGCCTGAGCCTAAGATAGCCGTTCCTAATACCCGTTTATCATTTGTTTTCATATAATAACCCACTCCTTCTATTATTTTAGTTCGCTTCCTGTGACCATTTCACCGGATCTTTATACCAATCCGTCAAAGTCTCTTTAAAGGGAAGCAGTTCCTCCTCTTGAACAGCGACTTCAATTAATTCCGGATAAGTCGTCAAGGTCTGTAAATCATAGGTTTGCTCTGCAAAAGCTGCACGTCCTTCGTCCAAGAGGTAACTAAAAATAGCGGCACACCCGATGACTTCTCCCCCCGCTGCGGTTACTTTATCGGCAGCTTCGATGACACTGCCTCCCGTACTAATCAAGTCTTCAATCATCACGACTTTTTGTTTTTTCTGCAGGGAACCTTCAATCGCACTATTTTTACCATGGTCTTTATTGCTTGAACGAACATAAATCATCGGTAGACCAAGCTTATCAGCCACAATAGCCGCATGAGGAATCCCTGCGGTAGCAGTGCCTGCAATCACTTCCACTTCGGGATAGTTTTCTTGGATTAAGTGTGCCAGTTCATTTTCGATAAATGTTCGAACTTCAGGGAAACTCATAATTAAACGATTATCACAATAAATCGGTGCTTTTAGCCCACTCGACCATATATAAGGATCCGCTGGTTTTAGTGAAACAGCCTCAATATCTAAAAGTGCTTTTGCTACTTGCGAAGAAATGTTATTCGTCATTAGCTTTCATCCTTTCTGTTAATGCCTGTGCCCATGAAGCTTGAATTTCTTTATAAGCAGAGAGTGGATCTTTTGCTTGGGTAATCGGTCGACCCACCACGATATAGTCACTACCACCTTTTGCAGCATTTTTAGGCGTGGCGAACCGCGTCTGATCATCCATGGTTTGTTGGGTCATACGGATACCTGGCGTGACCGTTAAAAATTCAGATGCTATCTGTTCATGAATTTTTCTAGCTTCTAAAGGGGAACAGACCACCCCATCCATACCCGAGGTAAAAGCTAACGCGGCATAATGCAAGATACTCTCTTCTAGCGTGGCATACGTTTGCTGTTCTTCTTTTATTTCTTGACCGGATAAAGAAGTTAGCTGAGTGACCGCTAGTAATTTGGGGCGCTGTTTTCCAGCAGGTGTCCCTGCTTCCAGTCCTTCTCTAGCAGCTTCCATCATTTTTCTGCCTCCTTGCGCATGGACATTGACCATGCCCACCCCCAATTGAGCTAAGACTTTCATCGTCTTTTTGACTGTATTTGGAATATCATGCAGCTTTAAGTCCAAAAAAATATCGTGATTGGAATCAATAAGATCAATCACGATATCAGGACCACTGGAATAAAATAACTCCATTCCAATTTTAATATTTAATTTTTCAATACCTAATGAATCAATAAAATTATGAACTTCCGATGCTTGATTAAAATCGCATGCGATAATCGGTTGTCTACGTTCCATTGTCAAATCCCCTTCCTGTTTATTGTTTGCCAAACTTTAAACATTATAAGGGGTGTCCCATTCTTTGTCAATTATTTTTAGACACTTTCTATCAAAGATTTTTTAGCATTAATATGCCCTCCGAAAGTTTGAGTAAAAACTCTAACTTAACGAAGGGCACTTCAAGACACACTTACGCTAACTTTTTTTAAATTAAAGATAATATTTTTGAATAACCTCTAAATCGTCATCTAATTCATAGACTAAGGGTTGTCCTGTTGGAATTTCGAGTTCCATAATATCTTCATCTGAAATTTCTTCAATATACTTCGCTAAGGCGCGTAAAGAGTTCCCATGCGCGGCAACTAAGACTGTTTTATCATCTAAGACCGCTGGCGCGATATGATCTTCCCAAAATGGAATAACGCGCGCTAAGGTCGTTTCTAAATTCTCACCCATGGGAATCACACGTTTTTGTAAATGCGCATAACGTCGATCATTTAAAGCCGAATGCGGATCATCCGGGTCTAACATAGGGGGTAAAGTATCATAGGAACGACGCCATAATTGTACTTGCTCCGCTCCATATTCATCCGCTGTTTCTTGTTTGTTTAACCCTTGGAGCGCTCCATAATGTCGTTCATTTAAGCGCCAAGTTTTAATCTCGGGCACCCATAGTTGGTCGGAGTCCTCTAAAACAATATGGCAAGTCTTGATCGCTCGTTTTAAAACTGACGTAAAAGCTAAGTCAAATTCAATCCCCGCTTCTTTTAACTTCCGTCCTGCTTCATGTGCTTCTTCTATCCCCTGGTCATCCAAAGCCACATCGACCCAACCGGTAAATTGGTTCGAAGCATTCCATTCACTGCGTCCATGACGTACAAACACAATTTTTTTCATGTTTAGCCTCCCTTTCATTCTTTCATCTACAGGCTCATTATATACCTTCGCCAGATTTGAATAAACTGAACTGTTTAACTAGCTCTTTAAGCATAAATCGATGGTAAATCACTGGCAATCGTTGGATAAGCGAGAATCATTTGCGCAACTTCTGCAGACGGTGTTTTTTGATCAATTAATAAGCTAAAGAAATTGATCAGATCATCGGCTCGTTGATTAATACAAGTTGCTCCCACTAATAAACCGGTGTCACGCTCGGTGACAATCTTTATTTTCGAAACCGGCTCGTTCACACGGCGATAGCTAAACCAAGAAGTCGCGTCGATCTCTGATACTTCATAATCTTCTTGTTCAGCCGCTTCTGTGGGAGTGATGCCTGTTTGCGCTAATTTAGGGCTCGCAAACACGACGGTCGGAATCGTTGGATAAGTAATTTTTTCCTTTGTTTCTCCAGTAAGGTAGCTGACGAGATAGTCCCCTTCAAAAGTAGAAACAGGGGTTAATTTAGGTTGTTCTTTAGCTAATACATCACCACAAGCAAAGATATGGTCATTAGCCGTTTGTAGATATTCATTGACAGTAATGCCTTGTTTTTCAACTTCTACGCCAGCCTTTTCTAATTCCAACTCTTCGATATTGGGCTCACGTCCTGTCGCACAAAAGATTTGATCACTTGTTAATTCAAACCCTTCTCCATCGGTTAAAAGGAAACCATCTTCTATTTTCTCAATTTTTTCAGTCTCAATGTTGAAATGAAAGTGGACGCCCTTTGCTTCCAATTGTTGGACGATCTCATTGACGAATTCTTCCTCAAAAGCTTTTAACGGATGATCATTGTGCTGAATCAGATGAACTTCAGCCCCAGCGGCATTCGCGATCGCTGCTAACTCAAAGGCAATGTAGCCTCCACCCACGAAGGTAATCATTGCCGGCATCTCAGGTAAAGATAAAAAGTCATCACTTGTTAAAAAGTGCTCGCTACCTTCAATCGGTAAAATAGAAGGTTTTGCACCCGCTGCAACAACGAAATATTCCGCAGTCACTGTCTCTTCGTTCACTTGTAAGGTTTCTTCATCAATAAATTGCGCACTGCCTGTAATCGTTTCAACACCTGCTGACTGCAAGCTTTCTTGACTCGATTGCGGAACAGGATCAGTAAAGGTTTCTTTAAACGCCATTAAATCCGGCCAATTAACTGCAGGTGTTTCTGTAAAACCTTTGTCGATTAATTGCGTGACATGGTCTTTGGCTTCAACCGCAGCTAATAATACTTTTTTTGGGTCACACCCGCGGTTCGGACAAGTTCCGCCCCAGAGATCATTTTCGATAATTGCTACTTTTTTCCCCGCTGCTGCCAAACCATTCGCGATAGCTGTGCCACCAACACCACTACCAATTACTACTGCATCATACATTTTATCCATTTATAAAACCCCTTTCAAATTATTTTTACCACAGATGGCCTACATTTACCACTGACTAACCTTATAAAAAGCACATATCTTCAAATTTTTTAAGCCCAGCAAGAGGCAAAGCAATTGATTTATGAATGAAGGTAAAAGGATTACAATAGAGGTACAGAAAGTATAGAAAGGAAGATTGTTGTGTCTGAAGAAGTTATATTAAATGATAAAGAAGTCATCGAATCGATCAAAGCGATAACTAAAATTTATCCTGAACTCGGAACCGCCTTAAAGTATGAAAGTAATTTTCAATTATTATGTGCGGTTATTTTAAGTGCCCAGACCACTGATATCTCGGTGAATAAAGTGACCCCAGCTTTGTTTGAAAGCTTCCCCACTCCTGAAGCGATGGCTGCTGCACCGGTCGAAGACATTAAAGAACATATCCGGAGTATTGGCTTATATAATAATAAATCTAAATATTTAAAAAATATGGCGCAAGCCTTGTTAGACAAATTTGACGGCGAAGTCCCTCATACTCGTAAAGAACTAATGTCCCTGCCGGGCGTTGGACGGAAAACAGCCAATGTCGTTTTAACTAACGGCTTTCAAACCCCTGCTTTTGCGGTCGATACCCATGTCGATCGCGTTTCGAAAAAACTGCATTTCGTCCCTAAAAATGCTTCTGTCCCCGCTGTTGAAGACATTATGACCGATAAACTACCATCTGAAATGTGGTATCCGGCGCATCATTCGATCTTATTATTCGGTCGTCACCAATGCGTCGCACGTAAACATGATCATACTGAATGCCTGAAACGCATTAAAGAGGCGCTGCCTAAAAATGATACGGCTAAAAGTGCATTTCAAAAAATGCTGACTGAAATCAATGAAGAAGAAATAATATAAATGAACAATAAAAAATCCTGCCCTTTTTGCAAGGCAGGATTTTTCTATTTGATTCCTTTTTGTTGTTGTTTATATTCTTTAATCACTCTTAAGCCGCGGCGTGCCGTCTTTTTATTAGGACTTTTCATCATCCGCTGAGCTGTTGCTAAATCGACTTTCTTAGACATCGGCATTCCTCCTCTAGTGAGCTTTCACTCTTTTTTACCAGCTAGCTTTTCTGACCCCAGGGATTTTCCCTTCGTGAGCTAATTTGCGAAAGTTTATTCGTGACATATCAAATTTTCGCATATAACCACGTGGGCGTCCGTCTAGGCGATCACGATTCTGTATTCGTGTCGGTGAAGCATCTCTTGGTAACTTAGAGAGTCCTTCATAGTCTTTATTGTCTTTTAATTCTTGTCTAAGAGCTGCATACTTTTCGACTGTACGACGTTGTCTTTTTAATTTCTCTATTTTAGATTTTTTAGCCATAAATATAAATAATTCCTTTCTGTATTCCTTACGTAAATTGTTTTTATTATTCGTTTATCTTTTTTGAACTAAATCGTAATCATTACGATTCATAATTTTACGACGAAAAGATACTTTTGTCAAGTCTTTGCTTTCGTATCGATCTTTTTTTGAATAATGAATCAATCAGCCACTGCTCTAACGTTTAAACCTCATGCAATGTGATCTTTTAATGAAAAAATCTATGCTGAAACGCTCATGCAAGAGAAATCCATCAGATATTGCTACACTATATTTAACGAAAGGATGGTACGATGAACAATAAATGGATCGATGAATTACCCGTGGTTCAGATAGAAAACATCAAAGCAGTCAGTGGTGGCGATGTAAATGATGCTTATGAAGTGGACAGTGCACAGCAGAAATATTTCTTGCTAGTACAACCAAACACTGGCGAAGAGTTTTTCCATGCAGAAGCTGCTGGTCTGAAGGACTTACAAAAAGCAGGGATTACTGTCCCCGAAGTGTATCAAGTAGGCGAAATTGACGGGGATGCTTATCTCTTAATCAGCTTCTTACAAGAAGGAGCACGCGGAGACGACCGCGATTTAGCTCAAACAATTGCTAAAATGCATCAGACTTACAGCGAGAATGGTCAATTTGGGTATGATTATCCCCACCAAGGAGGAGACACTACCTTTAGTAATGACTGGACGGATTCTTGGATTGAATTATTTGTCGAGAGACGCTTAGATAAATTACGCGATGATATTATCCAAGCAAATAAATGGAGCCAACAGCAAGCCGAAACGTATGAACAAGTTCGTGCCGTGATCGTTGACGAACTTGCCCAACATCAAAGTAAACCTTCCTTATTACACGGGGATTTATGGGGTGGCAATCATATGTTTCTAACCAATGGTGAGCCCGCCTTATTTGATCCCGCTTCTTTTTATGGGGATCGTGAGTTTGATATTGGGATGACGACCGGCTTCGGCGGATATAGTCAAAGTTTTTATGAAGCGTATCAAGACATCTTCCCGATGGCGCCTGGTTTTGAAAAGCGACTTGCTTTTTACCGCTTATATTTATTTATGGTGCACCTTCATAAATTTGGCGGCATCTATGAACAAAGTGTCGACCAAACGATGCGCGATATCCTTTCTTAGAAACTGCAAAATAAATCGCATGTAAGGAGTGTTACTGATGGAATTAAAACAAATTGGAATCATCCATAGTCCCTATCAAACAAAAAAAGAAGACCCTAAACAAGGAAAGTTCGACCATGAAATAAGCGAAATTGAGCTTTTTGATGAATACAAAGTTGGTTTAAAAAACATTGAAAAACTCACCCATTTAATTATTTTATATTGGGGTAGTCAATCTGACCGTCAAACTCTGGAAACCAAGACCCCGTGGAGTGAAGAAACGATGGGCGTCTTTTCCACGCGCTCACCTAATCGTCCAAATCCAATCGCTTTTTGTGTGGCAGAAGTGGTTGAAGTGAAAGACAACCGTCTAAAAGTTAGGAATTTAGATGCGCTTGATCAAAGTCCTTTACTCGATATCAAAGCTTATTCGGCTGAAATCGATGCTTATCCTGAAGCCAGGCGAAAAGAATAGCTAGATAATCCTTTTTAGTTAAATTCAAGCCAAATAAAAACGATGAAATTCGCGAGCATTCATCGTTTTTATTATGGTTTATTTTATTCATTCTTCTGAAAAAGTGGCCGTACGTAAATCGAATTCGTTCCCGACCGATCTTAAAGTCATGTTTTGGAGATTTGGATTTCTTAATTGAATTTCCACTTCTTGGTATAAAGGAACGAGTGCTGTTTCATCGGAAAGAACTTGTTGGGCTTGTTTGAAATCTTCCCAAGAAGCCAGCTCGTCATTCGCATCTTCTCCTTTAGCCGCTTGTAAGAGTGCATCATACTCAGCATTATTGTAGTCGCCACGGTTATATGGAGAGTCCGACTCGTAAAGTTCGTAAAAATTCACACCGGAAGCAAAGTCTGCGGCCCAGCTTGATAGAATGATATCATAATTTCGATTATCTTCGGCATCTAAGCGATTTTTCTTCGGCACATTCTGTAACTCAACCGTCACGCCTGGCATGGCACTTTGGATTTGTCCTTGGATATACTCCGATATTTTCTTAATATGCTCTTCATCATCTGTCACTAAGCGGATCGTCAACTCTTCCACACCTAATTCTGTTTTCGCTTCCTCCCACAATTCAGACGCTTTATCTGTATCAAATTTGGGAGCAATCGCTACTTCTTCTACAAAGTCTTCTTCCGTTTCAGGATTGAAAATAAAGTTTGTTGGAACTAAGGTCGAGATTGGAATAGCGCCCGTTCCAATCACTTCTTGTGTCAATTCTTGATTATCAATCGCATAATCCATTGCTTCTCTTACCTTTTGGTTCGTTAATACGTCAATATTTTCATTAAAACGTAACCAGTAAGTTCTCGATTTTTCATGAGGCACAGCCTCCGGATGGTCTTGGTATTGTTTCGCAAGTTCTCCACTTAAAATAGCGTTATCGACTTCTCCGGCTTCGTAAAGATTCACGTTCGTTGATACTTCTTTTAATACTTGGACATTAACGGTTTGAATCTCAACTTCTGAAGCATAATAGTAGTCTTCATTTTTATTTAATGTCCAGGTTTCCTGTGTTGTATCCCAATCATCCACTGTATAAGGACCACTTGCGATGACTGTCTCTGACGAAGTGCCGTAACGATCGCCTTGACTCTCAACGTACTCTTGGTTTAAAGGATAAAATACAGGAAATGCCAAGAGGTTCGTCAAATACGGTGTCGGCGTTGTTAATTGAATTTCAACAGTATAATCATCTAAAGCCGTCACACCTAGCTCTTCAAGAGGTAATTCTCCGGCAGACACTTCTGGTGCGTTCACAATATTTTCCGCTAAATAAGAATAAGGTGCCGCAACTTCAGGATCTACTAGGCGACGAATCGCATAGACTTGGTCGTCTGCAGTGATCGGTGTCCCATCACTCCATTGCGCATCTTCTCGTAATTGGATAGTATAAGTTAATCCATCTTCCGAAACTTCCGGTAAATCTTCTGCTAAAGCGGGTTCAATATTATTATGAGCATCTTCCCAATAGAGACCGTCTTGCATATGTGATACATAGTTTGCACTATTCATATCCGTCACTAAAGTAGAATCCAAAGTTAACATTTCTGTCGGTGCCACATAATTTACAACGTGACTTGCAGCGGCACTTCCTTCCTCCGTTGTATCTGTACCACAAGCCGTTAAAAATAAACTAATTATTAATACAAAATATATTGAAGTTTTCTTCATTGACCTTCCCCTTCTCCATCTGTATCTTTTCAATGTTATGGATTAGATTAGCATAAAGCCCATCAAATAACAATCATTTATTCATTTATTTCTAATACAATTTTAATTTAACGATCGAACACATAAAAAAAGAGAACAGGTAAAAGCTCCTGTTCTCCTTGAGTCAATATTTTTTAATCATATTCTTTCTGCGCTACATTCCGTGCAGCTCTTTTTGCTTTGAGTTCGTCTACTTGGTTCGGTTCACAGAAAATAAAATGACCAGGGGAAATTTCAGTCATCTCTTCTTTCCCTGTAAATGGTTGATACTCATATTCAATTCGCTCACGTTCTCGTTCATAGATTGGATTCGGTAAAGGAATAGCTGAAAGTAAACTCTGCGTGTACGGATGAAGCGCATTGTAGTAAAGTTCATCCGCTTCCGCAATTTCGACCAGCTTCCCATTGTACATCACACCAATTCGGTCACTAATATATTTTACCATCGAGAGATCATGGGCAATAAATAAATAAGTGAGATCAAATTCATCTTGCAAGGACTGTAAGAGATTGACCACTTGCGCTTGCACAGACACATCGAGCGCTGAAATCGGCTCATCCGCAATAATCATTTTAGGTGCTACCGCTAAAGCTCGAGCGATCCCAATTCTTTGTCGTTGACCTCCTGAAAACTCGTGCGGATAACGGGTTGCATGGTCCTCATTTAAACCAACAACTTCCAACAGTTCAATTACACGTTGACGACGTTCTTTCGAGTTTTTAGCTAATTTATGAACATCTAGTCCTTCCGCCACAATATCTTCTACCTTCATTCGTGGATTTAAAGACGCATAAGGATCTTGGAAAATCATTTGCATATCTTTCCGGAAATTTAGGTCGGCCTTCCGACTATTCAGCTCTGATAAGTCATAGCCATCAAAATGGACTTCACCGTCTGTCGGGTTATAGAGGCGCATAATAGAACGGCCCGTGGTCGTTTTTCCTGAGCCGGATTCTCCTACGAGACCAAATGTTTCGCCTGGATAGATATCAAAAGTGACATCATCTACCGCTCGTACTTCAGTCGGTTTTCCTGGATTAAAATACTGTTTTAGATTTTTCACGGTTAAAATCGGTTCTTTTGAATTATTCATTCGCTCCCTCCTTCACACGTTTAGGGTCCCGTTGAGCTTGGTCGGGTACTGCATGAGCAGTATTTATTTCAATTTCATGTTCTTTTCGTAAGTCTTCAAAGACTTTAAAGCGTTCAGCAATTTCCCGCGGAACTTCCACCCCTGGACAATCAGGATGAAGTAACCACGTAGCTGCCGCATGTGTATCAGACACATGGAAGAAAGGGGGTTCTTCTTCATAGTCAATTTTCATCGCATACTCACTACGAGCTGCAAAAGCATCCCCTTTAGGTGGTTCATGTAGATCGGGCGGGGTTCCAGGAATTGATAATAACTTTCCTCTTGTCTTCAATGTCGGCATCGAAGTAATTAAGCCCCAAGTATAAGGATGTTGTGGATTATAGAAAATCTCATCCACCGTTCCATATTCAACAATCTGTCCTGCATACATGACCGCTATTCGGTCCGCTACATTCGCTACAACGCCTAAATCGTGCGTGATAAACACAATCGAAGTATCATTAAAGACTTGTAATTCTTTAATTAATTCTAAGATTTGAGCTTGAATCGTTACATCCAGTGCCGTTGTTGGTTCATCGGCAATTAATATTTCAGGCTCACAAGCTAAAGCAATTGCGATCACAATCCGCTGACGCTGTCCCCCTGAAAACTGATGTGGATAATCTTTAAAACGTTCTTCCGCTTGAGGAATGCCCACTCTTTTGAGTAATTGTAACGCTCGTTCTTGAGCTTCTTTTTTCGAAACATCTTGATGAAGTTCAATCGGCTCGGACACTTGATCGCCAATCGTCATCACTGGATTAAGTGAAGTCATTGGATCTTGGAAGATCATCGCGATTTCAGCGCCGCGGATTTTTTGCATTTCTTCATCTGTTTTTTCTAGAATATTTTCTCCATGGTACATAATTTGACCATTTTTAATGACCGCATTGTTACTGAGTAGATTCATCAAACTTCTAACCGTTACGGACTTTCCTGATCCAGACTCCCCTACAATCGCAAAGGTTTCTCCTTTTTTTAAATCAAATGAGACATCACGAATTGCATGGACTGGGCCAGCAAACGTCTCAAAATCAATTTCTAAGTTTTTTACTTCTAATACATTTTCATTGTTCATTTACTCGCCTCCTAATCAGTTGTCTTTGGATCTAGTGCATCGCGTAATCCATTCGCTAACATGTTAAATGAAATCATAATGACACTTAATACACCAGATGGATACCACATTAAGTGAGGTAAGAATCTAAAGGTCTTGTAACCATCATTAATTAAAGTACCTAATGAAGCTTGTGGAGCAGGAATTCCTAATCCAATAAAGCTTAAGAAGGCTTCAAAGAAAATAGCTGATGGAATGGAGAAAATCGTTTGAATAATGATGACCCCTGAAATGTTCGGTAAAATATGCATCATACATATTTTAAAGGGCGACTCTCCTAGAGCGGTTGCCGCGAGGACATATTCTTCATTCTTAATTTTCAACGTTTCCGCTCGCACTAAACGAGCCATGGTAATCCATTCTGTAATGGCTAAAGCTAGAATAATTGAACTAATACCTGGTTTTAAAACTAAGAGGAGTAAAATAACGACCACTAAGTTTGGCACACCGGATAGAACCTCAAGAATTCGTTGCATGACGTTATCGACCTTGCCGCCCATCCAGCCGGAAATCATTCCGTAAGGCACACCAATTAACAAGTTCAAGAGCGCAGCGACCACTCCGATAAATAATGAGACCCGAGAACCATAAAGGACTCGTGATAATAAATCTCGTCCGAGTGCGTCTGTTCCTAAGTAAAAGTAAACATCATCAGGAACACCAGCGGCTGCATACGTATCCACCGCTCTCCCAGCCATTTCGCTCATCCCATTAAATAAAGGGATAGACTCTAAACCGGGTATTTTTGGAGGTAAATTGGCATAAGCTGCATTTTGTGCCGCATAGTGATGCGGCGCAATCAGAGGAGCCAGGAGCGCAATAATAACGACAATGATTAAGATCCAAAGGCTGACCATTGCTGCCTTGTTTCTTTTCAAACGGCGCCAAGCATCCTTCGTAAAACTTAAAGAAGGCGTCGTTATTTTTTCGCGTTCTTTATAGTCTTCGCGATGCGCAGGTGAAAATTGTTCGGGCGCTATTTTGGGAAATTCATTCACATTTTCACTCATATTAGTCTCCTCCTTCTGAACTGATGCGGATACGTGGGTCAACAATACCGTAAAGAACATCAACAATTAATAGAATTAAACACAAGCCCAATGAATAAAGCATGGTTACACCCATAATGGTTGAGTAATCATTGGTCGTAATCGATTTAACAAATTGCTCACCAATTCCAGGGATAGCAAAAATATTTTCAACGACCATAGAACCTGTCATTAAAGCAACTGCTAGCGGTCCTAAAATGGTTAAGATCGGAATCATCGCGTTTCTTAGTCCGTGTTTAAAAGAGACGGCCATTTGGGATAAACCTTTTGCACGCGCTAATTCAATGTAATCTGAGTTTAAGACATCCACCATCTCCGTCCGCATAAATCTCGCCGAGTTCGCTAAGGGCGATATACAAAGGGCCACGGTAGGCAGAACGGTCGATGCAAAGCCATCGCTCCACAGTGCGATGGGGAACCAGTTCAACCAGACGGCAAAAACTAGTTGCAGTAACACAGCAAAAACAAAGTTTGGAATCGACTGACCTAAGATGGATAAAAAGGTTAAGGACGAGTCCAACCATGTATTCCGATACATCGCTGAAACCACGCCAAAAATAACGCCAATGACGGTTCCCACCACTAACGCTTGCAAACCAAGTTGAATCGATGGTCCGATCCGATTCCCAATTAAATCAACAACCGGCGTATTATTAAATTGGAAAGAAACTCCCAGGTCTCCAACCAACATTCCCCCGATGTAACGAAAGTATTGGACAATAATCGGGTCGTTTAAACCATAGCGCTCATTCATCATCGCAATTTGCTCGGGTGATAACTTATCCTCTGCGTTAAAAGGCGTACCCGGTAGTAAATTCATTAAGAAAAATGTAATTGAAGCAATTATAAAAAGTGTGAGGATCATATAAAAAATACGTCTTAATATAAATTTAGTATATGATTTCAAATTGCTTCACCTCCTAAATTATGTTATTTTATAACTTATATCTGTACATATGAAAGGTCTGATCTCCATTTTGAAAAATAATTTTCGTTCGATTCTTTTAATCACTCTACTCGTCATTCCAATTCTAATTGGTGTCTTCACTCAACCAGAATCTTGGCTATCATTCCTCAGTAATGCCTATTTCTATATTGCTGCACCAATCTTACTTGTTTCTTTGTTTGGGGCCGTTTTAAAAGATGGGACTTTTGATTTCTTTCATCATACTTGGAATAAATTCGGCCAACGCCTCTTTAAACCTCATACAGACGAAGACAGTAAAAAGAAAGATCCTCAACGTTTATCACGTTCAATCGGCACTTGGTATAAAACAGGCTTAAAAATTGGTGGTCTTTTTCTACTACTTTCCCTGTTCTTTTTATTTCTATTCTATAATATTTGACAAAAAGGCATAAAATCGACAATCAAAAACGTCTTTGATTGGCGATTTTATTTTTTTGTCTTATTCTTTTTTATTTTTATAAAGAGCTAAGCGTAGTTTTATTCTTCAGTGACAGATGCCCATTTAAATGAATAAGGACTTCCGACAGCATGTACACCTACATCTTGTACTCTAGGACTGAGTAAGTAGTTTTGAACACGTTGATAAAGTGGGCCAACAGCGGCATCTTCTGTTAATAGTAAATGCTCTGCATCCACTAAACTTTGCCAACGAGCTGCTTCATCATCAGTCTCAGCGTTTGCTGCTTCAATCAACTCATCATATTCTGGGTTAGCATAACCTGTATTGTTATTCCCACCATCTGTTACAAATAAGTCTAAGAAACTGATCGGGTCGGTATAGTCAGCGCCCCAACCAGAAATTTGCAAGTCATATTGTTGATTGGAATCTTGTTGAATACGGTTCTTAAATGGCACATTGGAAATTGTAATTTCAATACCATCAAGGTTATCCATTAACTGTGCTTGCAAGAATTCTGCCGTACGCTGTCCACCTTCTGTGTCATCCGTTAGAATATCAAAGGTTACAGAATCTGTACCTAACTCTTCTAATCCTGCTTGGAAATCAGCATTCGCTTGTTCTGCGTCAAAACCTAAATGATCGCCACTATCTTCTCTAAAGTCAGCATCTGTTTCTGGGTTAAATGTCAGGTTCCAAGGAACGATAAAGTCTGCGGCTTCAGAACCATCTTGAAGAACATCAGTCACTAAACTTTCTTTATCAATCGCTTGTGCAATTCCGTGGCGAATATTTTTATTTGCTAATGGTGTTTCTTCCCCATCACGCTCTTGGTTCATCTTTAAGTAAAAGACAGAAGCTTCTGGGTTTTGCTGCATAGTTGGATCATTTTGACGTTGTTGGACATATTCATTTGAGACGGTTGTAAAGTCGATCTCTGCCGAATCATATAAATTGATCGCAGTACTTTGTTCTTTCAATACTTGGTAATTAATTGTATCTAATTGAACCGTGTCTGCATCCCAATACGTGTCATTTTTAGTTAACGTCCAAGTTAAACCAGTTCCATCCCAATCTTCTAAAGCAAAAGGTCCATTGTAGAGGACACGGTCAGAACTTGTTCCATAACTGTCCCCTTGCTCTTCTACAAATTCTTCATTTAATGGGTAGAACGGAGCCATAGCTAATAGTCCTTCTAAATAAGGAACAGCTTTTTCATATTGAACTTCTAATGTTTTGTCATCAATAGCAGTCACACCAAGTTCACTTGGATCCATCTCACCTGCAATAATATCTGAAGCATTTGCAATGATACCATCCGCTAGGTAAGAATAAGCTGCTGCTGAATCTGGGTCGACGAGTCGTTGCCATGAGTAAACAAAGTCATCAGCTGTTACAGGGTCTCCATTCGACCATTCAGCGTCTTCACGAATGGTATAAGTATAAGTGACACCATCCTCCGCAATTTCTGGGTCTTCCGCTATAACCCCTAATTCTGTACCGCCTTCAAGTCCTTGGCGGTATAAACCTTCATTGGTGTTTGAAAGAACTTCGAAACTCACTGTATCCGTTGCTTGTGTTGCATCCATCGTTGGAAGCTCAGAACTTGTTGTCCAATTTAATTCTTGTGGGACATCATCTGTACCACCAGCTCCCTCACCACTATTTCCATTACCACAGGCCACTAAGAATAAAGCAATCGCTGAAAACAAAGTAACCTTTAACCATTTTTTCATTATTTCGCACCTTCCTCATAATTAAAAATTAAAAAAACGACAATTAAGAAATATTGTAGCACTTATAAAATAAAAATTCAATGATCGTTAGAATAACATGAGCAATTATTAAAAAACAACAGTCATTTCAGAAAACGCTTAGCTATAACTCTTAAAGCTCCAACAAATCGTCTTTATCCCCTTAAACAGGTGGTATACCTCAAACTAAAAAAACAATATAGCTTTCATTATTGATTGTTCTTTGCTTACTTTTTGCTCACTAAAAACAAATGTTGTATTTCGTTAAAAAGCAATGAACAATAAATTAAATGAAGTTTTCCTATTGACGATTCAATCCTCCCCACCACAAAACACCTCTTCTTTAAATAACGGAAGAGGTGTTTTTTATTTATTGGTTTGGTGTTATTGATTTAAAAAATCTAACGCATAACGGACATGGATTTCCGTAGCATAAGCGAGTCCTCTTTCATCAATATCAAAGTTCTCATGATGATGTCCATACCATGTCTCTTCATCTTCTAAGTTACGCGTCCCGACACGGGCATAGACACCAGGAGCTTCGGCTAAGAAACCAGCAAAATCGTCCGCCCCTAAACTTTTTGGTAGATCAGTAATCACGTTCTCTTCGCCGACAATATCTGCTGCGAGTGCTGCTGCTCGCTGTGCCGGCTCTTGATCATTGATTAGAGGTGCGGCTGCATCATAGTTTTCGAATTCAATTGTACAGCGATGTGATTGAGCAATGTCGCGGGCAATACGTTGAACCGCCTCTAAGACGAAAGCGCGCGTTTCATGGCTAAAGGTGCGAACCGTTCCTTCCAATGCCGCTTGATTAGCCACAATATTATAACGTGTACCGGCATTGAGCACTCCTACCGCAACTACCACATTATCCAACGGACTCACTTCACGACCTACAATACTTTGCAACTCTACTGTAATTGCCGCTGCTGCCAGCAAAGCATCTACTCCTTGATCTGGGCGCGCCGCATGAGCGCTTTTTCCATGAACTTTTATTTTAAAAATATCGCAAGAAGCATTGGTCGCTCCCGGAGTAGAAACAATTTTACCTACCGGAACACTTGAGTCTAGATGCAAACCAAAAACTTCATCCACATCTTCCACAAAACCCCCTTCGACAAATTGGCGAGCGCCTGCACCAATTTCTTCTGCTTGTTGGAATGCTAATTTAATCGTGCCTGCGAATTTGTCTTCATGTGCTTTTAAAATTTTAGCTGCTCCTAATAAGGCGGACGTATGACCATCGTGTCCACAAGCATGGTGTAGTCCTGGGGTTTTCGATTTATAAGCGACCTCTTTGGCATCATCGAGTTCTAAGGCGTCGATATCTGCCCGCAGCAAGATTGTTCGTCCTGGTCCTTTTTGCCCTTGGATGGTCCCAATGGCTCCTGTTTCGCCAACCGCTTCATAGGGAATATCTAATTTCGTCAGTTCCTCTTTAATCCGTTTGATGGTTTCATATTCTTTTAAACTTGGTTCGGGGTGTTGGTGGAAATATCTTCTTAAGGCAATGACCTCTTCTGCACCAGCAGCTACCTCTTCTTTAATTGAAAGATCCGTTAATGTTGTCAAATGCATCCATTCCTTTCTGATAAAATCATCCGTTTATGGTCGGTATTATTTCCAAGCAGGAACTGAAGAGCCTGCTGATGTTTCATTAATCACTTCAATCGTATCTTCCGCCTGATAAGCTTCTACAATTTTTTGATAAACTTCATTGTCCGCATCCTCAGCTCTTGCTGCAATGATATTGACATAAGGATCTGTCTCATCGGTCACTTCTTCTAACAGGACCGCATCATCATTTGGCACAAAGCCTGCATCGACGGCCATTCCTGAATTAATCACTGATGCTGTTACATCCTCGAGTGCGCGGGCGGTTTGCGAAGCATCTAGCTCTTCAATTTGAAGATTTAGAGGATTCTCCGTCACATCATTAACAGTCGGTGTCACGCCTGCTTCTGGGTCCACGGTAATTAAACCTGCTGTTTGAAGTAATAGAAGTGCTCGGCCCCCATTCGTCACGTCATTTGGAATAGCGATCGTATCTCCTGCTTCAATCTCATCAATCGAAGTAATAACTTCAGAATAAATACCTAAAGGGGCAATCACCGTATCCCCAATCGCGACTAAATCTGTCCCACTATCTTCATTATAAGATTCTAAGAATAGTTTATGTTGGAAAGAGTTCAGCTCAATCTCGCCTTGGTCTAACGCATTGTTCGGTTGGGTATAATCGCTAAATTTCACCAATTCGGCTGAGATGCCTTCTTCTTCTAATTTATCAATCACAAAGTCCCAAACTTCGTTATCTTCACCTACCACACCGATGCGTACAGTGTCCTCGGCATTCGCTCCACATGCTGCTAGAACAGCGACAAGAGCGACAAGCCCTAATGATAAAATCCATTTTTTAAATTGTTTCATTTTATTTTCCCCTTTTTAAACGATTTATTTTTTTGGATATAAGAGTGTTTTTCTACTCCCATGCTGGAATTGAAGAACCTTTGCTCGTTTCTTCAATGACTTTTTTCGTTCCTTCGGTTTGGTAAGCGTCAACGATCTGCAAGTACAATTCATTGTCTTGGTCTTCTTCCTGAACCACAATCGCATTCACATAAGGATCCGATTCTTCGGAGACGGCCTCCAAGTAAATAGCATCTTCTGTCGGTACAAAGCCCGCATCCACAGCCATGCCATTATTTACCACCGAGAGTGTCAAATCATCTAATGATCGCGCTGTTTGCGAAGAATCTAATGTTTTAATCACTAAATTCAAAGGATTTTCAGTAATATCTGCAACGACTGGATAATAGCCTTTCGCAGGATCTACTTCAATCAAGCTGGCCTCTTGGAGTAAACGTAAGGCGCGCCCTTCATTGGAGCCATCGTTGGGAATACCGATGGTGTCTCCTTCTTTGACTTCGCTGACATCCTCTACTTTAGAGGAGTAAATACCGAGCGGTGCTAATACGGTATCTCCAATGGGTGTTAAATGATTACCAGACTCTTCATTAAACTCTTCCATAAAGATTTTCGTCTGAAATGAACTCATATCTATTTCACCATCGGCTAACGCACGGTTAGGGGTCGAGTAGTCGGAAAATTTCACCAACTCAATATTAATCCCCTCTTTCGCTAATTCTTCTTGCACATATTCCCACGGTTCATTTTTTTCGCCGACCACACCGATTGTTACGGTCTGATTTTCTTCGGAGGCGGCCTGTTGTCCACAAGCCGACAAAACAAATATAGTGACAACAGCTAATAACGTGAGTAACCAAGATTGTTTCTTTTTCATTGACAAGCTCCTTCTTAAATATCTAGGTCTTTCTATGCTTAATGACTCGTTTTCTTCACTAAATAATTTCCAAGCAATTGACTGATAAAAACAATCACTAAAATTGCGCCCGTCGCGACTAAAGTAACGTCGGTATGGAAACGATTATAGCCTCGCGCAATGGCTAAGTTACCTAAACCACCCGCTCCGATCGCTCCCGCCATCGCGGTTAAACCAATTAAGTTAATAATGGTCACTGAAGAAACACGGATGATAGATGGTAACCCTTCTTTTAAATAAACTCGAAAAATAATTTCTGTAGGCGAAGAACCCATCGCTTCCGCCGCTTCAATTACTCCATCATCCACTTCTAGTAAAGCATTTTGGATTTGGCGCGAATAAAAAGGAACGGTTCCTACCACTAGCGGAACAATCGCCGCTGTAGTACCAATCGTTGTCCCTACAATTAAGCGGGTAATCGGTGCAATTAAAGCTAACATAATAATAAAAGGCACCGAACGGAAAATATTCACCGCTTGCTCTAGAAAATGATTGACTCGGCGATTTTCTAAAATACCACCTGGTGCCGTTACCACTAAAACAACGCCTAAAATAATCCCCAAAACTCCGGCAATGACGGCAGTCGTCAACACCATGTACAACGTTTCCCAGATACTATCAATAACTTCATCTTGAATATGGATCACATTTGGAAAATATTTCTCTAAAAAATTCATCATCTACCTTCCTCCTCATAAATTAATTTTTCTTCCGCAAATGAAATGACATTGGTTTGATGTTTAACTTCTTTGACGGTTACCTGTCTTGCTTCTAAATAAGCGATGGCTTGTTCGCGCTGTCTTGTATCCCCCGAGAGCACAACAATGAGGTTGCCGATTGGTGTGCCTTGTAAAATTTCTACATTCCCATAAAGGATATTTGTCGTTACCCCAAAGCGCGCATATAAACTAGCGAGTAAAGGCGAGCTCGTGCTTTCACCGACATAAGTGATACTGACCAACACATCATCCGGCGTTAAGCTCAGCAGTGTCGGGTGATTAATAACTTTTTCAGCTGCTTGATCAATATGCGTGGCTGTCTGAATAAACTCTTGAGTAAGTTTCTCTTTTGGTGCCGTAAAGATCGAAACAAGATCGCCTTTTTCAATCACTTCGCCCTCTTCCATGACCGCTACTTTATGACAAATCTCTTTGACAACTTCCATTTCATGGGTAATAATCACAATCGTTAAGGCTAGCTTTTTATTCAAATCTTTGAGTAGTTCTAAGATAGAAGCGGTGGTTTTAGGATCGAGTGAACTCGTCGCTTCATCACATAAAAGAACTTCAGGATCATTGGCTAATGCCCGCGCGATCGCCACTCTTTGTTTTTGTCCCCCTGATAATTGAGAAGGATAGGCGTCTGTTTTATCCGCTAATCCTACTAACTCTAATAACTCATTGACTTTTTCGTCGATTGCTTGTTGGGATAAACCTGATTTATACAAAGGATAAGCCACATTTCCCGCAACCGTTCGCTGGGTCATTAAGTTAAAATGTTGGAAAATCATTCCTATTTTTTTACGCTCTGTTCTTAATTCTGCAGCCGGTAAAACCGATAGATTTTGACCGTTTACGAAAACCTCACCGGCCGTTGGTCTCTGTAATAAGTTAATCGTACGGACTAATGTACTTTTACCCGCTCCACTGTAACCAACAATCCCGTAAATATCTCCTTTATCCACCGATAAAGAAACATCTTTGACGGCCTGAACCGTTTGTTCACTCGTTTCAAATGTGACATCAATATTTTTTAGCTCAATCATCTAAATTCTCCTTTGTACAAATTTTGTAAAATCGAGTAGGACGAAATAAATCGTCCTCTCACACCACCAGACGTACGGATCCG
>CAJUOQ010000028.1 GCA_910588235.1 uncultured Atopostipes sp.
TGAAATTTACAGAAATAACTTATTGTAAGTGGCTAACTTAAACTTGAAATTTAGGAACGAAAGTAATTTCAAAAATATAGATAAAATGGATTTTTATTTCACAATAGTGAAAGTAGATTCGTAAAAGGTGGCAACTGTTGAAAACAATTTCAAAAGCTGCTATATTAAATTGGTGGCGTTATCATTGTGCTTTGGGAATTTTTAAAAGGAAGGAAATCTTTATGCAAGAGTTAGATAAAAGCGTTGTGCCGATTATTGAATCGGTATATGAAACTTTAACAGAATCAGAAAGAATTGCTGCTGACTTTTTTATTAATAACGCAGAACAAGCACTAGATTTTTCGGCAAGTTATGTATCTAAGTTATTACATGTTTCTGAAGCTTCATTAACTCGTTTTGCAAAAAAATGTGGGTTTTCCGGTTATCGTGAATTTATTTATGTTTACAAATTGAATATCACAGAACCTTCAAATCCTCATACTCAATTAACACAAAATGTATTGGCTGATTATGACGAAATCTTAAATAAAACATATTCTTTAATAGATGAGAAACAAATTGAGCATATCATCCAATTAATTATAAATGCAAAAAGAGTTTACTTTTATGGAATAGGAAGTTCCGGCTTAGTTGCTCAAGAAATGAAATCACGATTTATGCGTTTAGGATTAGTCTGTGATGCATTTACAGATGCAGACTTAATGAAAATAAATAGTTCCTTATTAGATGAAGAATCTGTTGTTATTGCTTTATCTATTTCGAGCGATACCGCAGTAATATTAGATTCATTAGAACAAGCTCAACAAAGAAATGCGAAAACAATTTTATTAACTGCAAATAGAAAGACTTCCGTTGATGAAAATTGTGATGAGGTAGTTTCAATCGCTACTCGAAAAAATTTAAATTTTGGGAACCGAATTTCACCGCAATTTCCATTATTGGTTATTATTGATGTGTTATATGCTTACTTTTTAAGATCAGATATTGATTCAAGAAAGAAAATATTTTCATCTACATTAACAGCGTTAGATGAAGAAATAAAAGAAAATGGAGAATAGAAAATGCAAAAAGAAGAATTTATAAAGCAAATTAAAGACGGCATTATCGTTTCTTGCCAAGCTTTGCCTGAAGAACCTTTATACACTGAGGCAGGAGGAGTAATGCCGCTAATGGCTAAAGCTGCTGAAGAAGCAGGAGCTGTTGGTATTCGAGCTAACTCAGTAAGAGATATAAGAGAAATCAAGGAAAAAGTTGATCTTCCTATTATCGGAATTATTAAAAAAGATTATCCTCCACAGGAACCTTTTATTACAGCAACAATGAAAGAAGTTGATGAACTTGTAGAGGTTGGTGTAGATGTTATTGCTTTAGATTGTACTAAACGTGAACGTTATGATGGATTGACAATTAATGAGTTTATTCAAAAAATAAAAGAAAAATATCCTAATCAGTTATTTATGGCTGACATTAGTACTTTTGAGGAAGGAATTAATGCTTATGAGCAAGGCATTGACTTTGTTGGTACTACACTTTCCGGGTATACCGATTATAGTAAAAATATTCATGGCCCTGATTTTGAACTAGTTGAAAAACTGGTTGATGAAGGTGTGGAAGTTATTGCGGAAGGTAAAATCCACAGTCCAGAACAGGCAAGAAAAATGCAAGCATTGGGAGCTGTTGGGATTGTTGTGGGAAGTGCAATTACTAGGCCTAAAAATATTACTGCAGGATTTGTAAACGCATTAGATAATGGTATGGAGGGATAAAATGTTTAAAAAATTATCAAAATTGGGACAAGCTTTAATGCTACCTATTTCTATATTACCTATAGCAGGATTACTGCTGGGTCTTGGAGGAGCGTTATCTAATCCAGCAACTATCAATGCTTTTCCTGTGCTAGATCAGAATTGGCTTCAAACAATATTACAAGTAATGAATGCAGCTGGAGATGCTGTTTTTGGAAATTTACCTTTAATATTTGCTATTGGTATTGCTGCTGGACTTGCTGAAGGAGACAAAGGAACTGCTGGTTTAGCAGGAGCTGTTTCTTTTGTTGTATTTACTGGAACTCTAGGTATTTTAGCATCCCTATTTTTAGGAGAAGAAGCAGTTGTAGATACTGGAGTACTAGGAGCAATTGTTATTGGATTAACAGTTGTTTTCCTCCATAACAAGTACCGAATGATCCAATTACCACAATTTTTAGGATTTTTTGGTGGTTCGCGTTTTATACCAATTGTTTCCTCGTTAGCAGCAATTATTATCGGAGCAATTTTCTTTATAATCTGGCCGCCTATTCAGGAACTATTAGTAGTTGCAGGTGGATATATCGCTGAAATGGGAAGTTTTGGCTCTTTCTTATATGGATTTTTATTAAGATTAACTGGGGCAGTAGGTCTACATCATGCGGTTTATCCATTGTTTTGGTATACAGAATTAGGTGGAACAGAAGTAGTAGCAGGAGAAGCTATCACTGGCGCTCAAAATATATTCTTTGCCCAATTAGCTGATTCCAGCCATACAGGTTTATATACTTACGGTTCTAGATTTTTCGCTGGTCGTTTTGCGACTATGATGTTTGGTCTACCTGCTGCTTCTATTGCAATGTTACAAACTCTTCCAAAAAAGAACCGAAAGAAAAACGCAGGTTTATATATAAGTAATGCATTTACTTCATTTTTTACAGGAATTACAGAGCCGATTGAATATGCATTCTTATTTGCAGCTCCGTGGCTATATGTTATTCATGCAATCTTAGATGGGTTATCATTCTTTATGGCAGATATTTTAAATATAAGGATTGCTAATTCATTTTCAGGCGGATTAATTGATTATTTATTATTTGGCGTTTTACAAGGAAATGCCTCTACCAACTGGGTCCGAGTCCTTCCATTAGGTCTCGCTTGGGCATTAATTTATTATGTAGTCTTTAGATTCTGTATCAATAAATTTAAAGTGGCTATTCCAGGTTCTGAAGTAGAGGAACAAGATGTAGATTCTTCAAGTTCATCAAAGGATAATACTTTGACAGAAGAAGCTCAAATAATTATCACTGCCTTGGGTGAGGAAGCTAATATTGAAAACGTTACAGCATGTGCGACACGATTAAGAGTTTCAGTCGCAGATAATCAGATAGTAGATAAAGATTCTATTAAAAAACTGGGAGCTTCAGCAGTCTTTGAAGTTGATGGAGGCGTCCAAGCAGTATTTGGTGGAAAAGCTAATATATTAAGCCAAGAAATTAACCAACAATTGGGAACAGATGATTAAAAATAGTCTTCATAAAGACAATTTAAATAAAGAATTAAAACATAAAATAAACCAGAGAAACCAGCTAACTTATTTTCGAGTTAGCGGTTTCTTTTTGCTTAAAATTAAAAAAAATTCTGTAGGGTATGCTAGAAAATGATTTAAAATATGGAATCTCAAAAAAGTCTACAATTCTAATCAGTTGACATAAAGTTCAAGAGGAATATAATAATAAAAAGAAATCGGTTTCTTAAAGGTGGATAAACTTCTGCTTTACTGGTAATTGAGCATGAATTTACGTTGAATCATTAATGATTGGAGAATAAAAGTAGTATAATGAGAGCATTTTTATACTCATTAATTAAGACGTCAATTCAACTCACATATAAAATACTGATATATGGAGGACTTACCATGAAAAAAAGATACTTATTGGGTTTCCTAGTACTGTTAATGATTTTAGGAGCATGTGGGAGCAATGAAACCACAGACAATCCTAACGAGGATACGACTACGAACGAGGGCTCTAATGTTTTACAAGTTTCTTATCCGTCGTGGTGGGAAGATTGGTTTGTTGATTTAAAGGAAGATTTTGAAGCACAAAATGAAGGGATAGAAGTAGAATTGATCCCTTTATTTGATGACACAACAACTAAACAAGCAATGATGATGCAATCACCAGAAACCGCTCCCGATGTAGCGGTTGAAGATACCTTCGTTCTTAATTCGGATGTTAATGCGGATTACTTAAGTTCCATGCAAGAGATGGTCGATAGCTGGGAGGAATGGGAACAAATAAGTGACACCGTAAAAGAGGGTGTAACTGCGGAAGATGGAGAGATTTATGGGGTGCCCTTTAGTACAGATGTTCAAGGATTATGGTTTAACAAAGAAATATTTTCTGAAGCAGGGATTGAAGATTTTGCGCCTGAGAGTTGGGCAGATATCCTAGACGCTGCCAGAACGATCCGCGACGAAGGTTCCGATGTTATCCCGCTATTTATATATGCAACGAAAGCAACGGGAGAAGCAACTTCCATGCGTACTTTCCAAACCCTTTATAGTGGGACAGGGTCTGAATTATATAATGTCGACGAATCTAAATGGGTGATTGATACACCAGCGCTTGAGGACACTTTTTCTTTTATTCAAACTATCTATGAAGAAAATTTAGGCCCCTCTTTAAGTGTTGCCTCAAACAGTCAAGTGGGGACACAGTTAGCAGAGCAAATGATGCCGGATAATGAAGTAGCAATGGTTATTGACGGAAACTGGGTGACGGGCACTTGGCGTCGTGGCGATACGGCAGAACCTTATGACAATGCGATGGATATTTGGGGCTTCTTACCCTTACCGACTCAAGAAGGGCAAGATCCAGGTTTTACTTCGATGTCAGGTGGTTGGGCCTTTTCGATCCCAACACATGCAGGAAATAAGGAACTAGCTGAAGAATTCATTCAAATGGCAGTCGATCAAGAACATCAATTAGACTATGTATTGCAAACAGGGGATATGACTGTTCGTTCGGACGTTGCTGAAAGTGAAAATTACTTAAACCAAGAAGTGAGTAATTACAAAGAAGCAGATGAAATTTTAGAATACACAAATTTCCGTCCGACGGCTGATGCTTATGCGACTATTTCGACGCATATTCAAGAAGTTGTAGAAAATGTGGCTTCTGGTTCATACACTCCGGAAGAAGCAGCTCAACAATATGAAGAAGGTTTAATACGTATTGTTGGCGAAGATAATATTATCAAAAATTGACAAAAAACGTTTAAGGGCCTATCAAAGGCCCTTTTTCTGTACTATGGATAAGGGGCGATCGTATGGCAACTTCAGAAACATCAAATAGAAAAAGAATGTTTAAACAGACGATATTATTTTTACTTCCCTCACTGATTTTATTAATTGTTTTCTTTATTGGGCCGGTCATTTTAACTTTTTTCTTTTCCTTTACTGATTTCTCTCTGACTGGGACAACAGCTCGCGAAGTTAGTTTTGTAGGGTTTAATAATTTCAAAAACCTTTTTGCAGATCCGAGATTCTTTTCCGCTTTTTCATCGACAATGATCTTTTTGCTGGCTTCAGGGATTATCGGGCAACAGCTATTAGGATTTGTTGTTGCTTATTTAATGCAAAAGAAAAACCCTCTTTTTAGAAAAATTGTGGGAGCTACAATTATGGCAGGGTGGGTGACCCCAGAACTTATCGTTGCTATTTCTTTTGTAACTTTCTTACATGATGGTGGGACATTGAACGAATTTATTACTCAATTAGGTTTTGAACCGATTTCTTGGTTATTTGAATATCCCATGACCTCGATTGTTATTGCAAATATTTGGCAAGGTTCGGCCTTATCTATGTTAATGTTTCAATCAGCGCTAGATGCTATACCTGATTCATTATACGAAGCAGCAGAGATTGATGGGGCGAGTTCATGGAAGCAATTGACGAATATTACCTTTCCCATGATCAAAAGCACCATCTTTACCAATCTAGTCATTATTACATTGAGTACATTAGGGGTATTCACCTTAATTTATACAATGACCGGTGGAGGACCTTCTGGACAAACGGCTACGTTACCAGTATTTATGTATGAGCAAGCGTTTGTTAATTATCAATTAGGTTATGGAACAGCCATCGCTTTAGTCATTTTAGCTTTCGGGATTTTATTAAGTATTCTATACATTCGACTGCTTCGTGTTGAAGATAAATAGGGAGTGAGCACATTGAAAAAGAGTAAATCAAGTGTTGTTTTGGGGTATCTATTTTTAACCTTACTAGCTATTGTATTTATTATTCCCTTGCTATGGGTGATAGTAGCTTCGTTGGATGCAGAGGCTAGTCAAGTTTTAAAAATACCAGAAAACCCAACTTTAAATAATTATGTCTCAGTGATCACAAGCGAAGGGAATCAACAGGCTTTTATAAATGGATTGTTTTTATCTGGAGGCCAGACGATTCTTGTAGTATTTCTCTCGATCATCGCGTCCTATCCGCTGTCGCGTTTTACTTTGAAACATAAGCAAAAATTTATGCTCAATATCTTATTTATGACTTCACTTCCTATTACAGCAGTCATGGTTCCTGTCTATCAGCTGTTTATCTTATTTAATTTGACAGATTCTTTAGTGGCGACGATGTTGTTTCTAACGGCCTCGCAATTACCTTTTGGTATTTGGATGACTAAAAACTTTATGGATGATGTTTCGGTGGATTTAGAAGAAGCCGCATGGATTGATGGAGCTTCTAAACTAGAAGGCATTCGGAAAGTGATTTTGCCGTTAATGAAACCAGGAATTTTTACAGTGGCCATTTTTACTTTTATAGGAAGTTGGGGGAACTTTTTTGTCCCTTATATTCTATTATCCTCTCCAAGTAAATTGCCTGCTTCCGTTACTTTATACCAATTTTTCGGGCAATACGGTTATGCAGCCTATGGACAACTAGCTGCTTATTCCGTGTTATATATGTTGCCAACATTTATTCTGTATTATTTCGCTCAGAACTACATGTCTAAAGGCTTTTCAATGAGCGGAGCTTCGAAAGGATGACAGTTATTAGTCGTTGAAATTATTATGAGTGAACGACTGAACAATAAAATGGACACAAAAAATCCTCGCCATCGCGAGGATTTTTCTCTTTATACAATTAATAATCCAAGCTCCAGTCAATTTCTGGTCCTTTAGGCACGATGCCGTTAGGGTTAATCGTGTCATGACTGCGGTAATAATGTTCCTTGATGTGATCGAAGTTAACGGTTTTAGCGATTCCTGGCCAATTGTACAATTCTCTTGTATAACGCCATAAGTTCTCATAGTCGACCAGTCGTTTTAAATTACATTTGAAATGCCCATAATAAACCGAGTCAAAACGTACAAGGGTTGTGAAGAGACGCCAATCAGCTTCAGTAATTTGATTGCCGACTAAATATTCATTTGTTTCAAAGTGTTCTTCCAGTTTATCTAATTCTTCAAAAAGTTTTGTGACTTCTTCTTCGTAAACGCTTTGTTCGGTCGCAAAACCAGCTTTATAAACACCATTGTTCACTGTGTTATAAATTTCATCATTGACTTCGTCGATTTCAGGAAGCAACTCTTCCGGCGCATAATCATAGTCGCTGCTCCCTAAACCTTCAAAGGCCCAGTTAAACATGCGCATAATTTCCGAAGATTCGTTGTTTACGATCGTCTCTTTCTTTTTGTCCCAAAGTACAGGTACGGTTACACGCCCGCTGTATTCTGGTTCTGCTTTTGTATAGATTTCGTACATATAGTCTGCATCCATAACTGGATCAGGAACGACACCTGGTGCAGGATCAAAAGTCCATCCATGTTCAGCCATTAAAGGATTGACAACCGAAACGGAAATAATGTCTTCAAGTCCTTTTAAACTACGCATAATCATTGCGCGACTAGCCCATGGACAAGCATACGAAATGTATAAATGATAACGATGAGGTTCTGCTTTAAATCCTCCTTCGCCTGTTGGACCAGGGCTTCCATCAGGAGTTATCCAATTCCGAAATTGCGAATCTGAACGAATGAAGCGTCCACCTGTTTTATCCGTATCATACCATTGATCATACCACTTACCATCTACTAGTAGTCCCATTGAATCTTCCTCTCTTTATTTTCTTCTACTTTATTATATGTGGCAAACAGCGTAACTTCAATTAATTAGCGCTTTAAATTCTTGGTTGCTTCGCGGAAACTTAGTGAACTTAAGTCCTGCTCATGCGTCTGCACAAATTGACGAACCCAATCTTCATTTGTTTTCGCATATTCTCGCAACGTCCAACCAATAGCTTTTCGTATAAAAAATTCAGTGTCTTTGATATTATTTAAAATAACTATTTCTAAAAGGGCTGTGTTTGTTTGATTTTTAAACGCCAACTGATGAAGGATAGCCACACGTCGTAGCCACATATTATCTTCTAAGCTCCATTTTTCCATGTCTTTTTTTAAAGTAGGTTCCTTCAACACTAAATGACCAATGTTTTTAGCTAAAAAATCAACCGTATCCCACCATGACTTGGTCAAAACCAACTGTTGTAAATGAGTAAAATCTTCAAGGACGAAATATTGTTCGACGCGTTTCAAATAATCTAAACCGATTAACTGGAATTCCCGTTCAGGAAGCTCCCAAAGTAAGTAGAGTAACGACCAATCGATCACAGACTCTTGAGAACGAGAAGTCAGCGCGCGATTTTTGGTTTCTGCACGCTTTTCTTTTAAAAAATCTTTCGCCAGCTGCCGCCGTTCGGTCGCTTGTAAACCTAAAAACTTAAATTGATTGCGCATATAGTTTTCCATCCCGGTAATTTTTTCAGGATTTTTATTTTCCCGAAGGAAGAGAATAAATTCTTTTGTTTTCATTTGCTTCACCCATATCAATTATAGCATTTTCCCGGTTGTTTCTAGTATACTTGCTTTACGAGGAGGAATTTAGATGGAGTATGCAAAGTTAGGACAGACAGGATTGGATGTTTCGAAAATTTGCTTAGGCTGTATGAGTTTCGGCGACCCAGATATTTGGATGCATGATTGGTTACTCGATGAGACCGAATCAAGAAAAATTATCAAAAAAGCATTGGATTTGGGAATAAACTTTTTTGATACAGCAAATATTTACAGTCTCGGGGTCAGTGAAGAATTTTTAGGACGAGCGATTAAAGATTTTGCGCATCGAGAAGAAGTCGTTGTTGCGACGAAAGTGAATGGTCGGATGCATGAAGGGCCGAATGGTGCGGGCTTGTCCCGTAAACATATTCTTCATGAAGTAGAAGCGAGTTTAGAACGTTTGGAAATGGACTATGTAGATATTCTCTATATTCACCGCTGGGATTATGAGACACCGATCGAGGAGACAATGGGGGCTTTAAATGATCTAGTCCGAGCAGGTAAAGTGCATTATCTGGGCGCTTCTAATATGTTTGCGTGGCAATTACAACAAGCCCAACATGTAGCTGAAAAGAACGGTTGGACGAAGTTTTCAGTGATGCAAGGACACTATAATTTAGTTTACCGCGAAGAAGAACGAGAAATGAACCCGTACTGTAAAGAAGCAGGCATAGCACTTGTTCCTTACAGTCCACTTGCGGCGGGGCGTTTGGCGAGAGAGTGGGAAGGAGATACAAAACGTTCCCAAACAGATGCTTCAGCTAAAAGAAAATATGATGATACAGAAGAGACTGACCGTAAAATTATTGAAGAAGTCGGTCGAGTGGCTGCGAAGCATGATGCGACGCGAGCACAAATCGCTGTTGCTTGGCTGTGGGCCAAAGGAGTTGTGGCGCCTATTGTCGGAGTGACGAAAGAAAAATATTTAGATGATTTCGTCGGTGCTCTAGAGGTACGTTTAGATGAAGAAGATATGGAAGCATTAGAAAAATACTATATTCCTCATGAATTAGTAGGGCCAAGATAAATGATATAAATAAAAAACGCTTCTGCTCAAAATGCAGAAGCGTTTTTAAGTGCTTAAAATAAATTAATTGGAAACAACGACGTGTTTAATTCCTGCAGGATCCGTGAAAGCTAAGCCGTTGTCTATTTTTTCGTAAGTGTAATTTTGTTCTTTTAATTGCAATTCAATATAATCAAGGTCTTCATTTGAGCCAGACCAAGTTACATGTTCTAAACCAGGAGCATCCGCTTTTGGATGAGCTAACTGCCCTTGTTTCCAAACGTTTGCGCCTAAGTGATGGTGATAGTCGCCACTGGCAAGGAATAGCGCTGCGGGACCAAATTTATATTTCAAGCCTAAACCTAACACTTTTGTATAGAAGTCTAATGAATTTTCCAATTCATCGACATGTAAATGGACATGGCCCATCGTCGTGCCGTTTGGCAAACCTTCAAAGGAAGTAGAAGCGGCTTCTAAAGCGGCATCGGCATCCATCGGTTCCGTAACACCAGCAATTGTTCCATCTTCGCGGATATCCCACTCAGATTCTGGTTTATCCCAGTAAATTTCAATACCGTTTCCTTCAGGGTCATTTAAATAAATCGCATGACTATAACCATGATCACTGGCACCTGTTACAGGGATTTGGTTGACGATTAAGTGACGCAGGATCGTTCCTAAATCTTTATAAGTCGGTAGTAAAAAGGCTAAGTGATACATTCCGGTAGTTTCTTGATCCGCCGCAACTTCTGTTGGACGAATTTCAAGTAAGACCGTACCGTCTGGGGTTCCCAATTTATAAAAACCATTTTCTTCTTCGATTAAAGTTAAACCAATAGCGGTTTGATAGTAATTAGCCAATTGTTGGCTGTTTTGTGCGTTAAGTAAAACACTCTTTGTTACAATATTTGTTTTGCTTTCAGTAATATTAGTCAATGGAATACTCCTTTTATTTTGAATTCGAAGTTTATAATACTACTAAATCGAGATAATTTCAAAGCTATTGTCTCGACCTAACCATTTAATAATTTTTTCATGCCCTCATCGGTGGTGACGCCAATAAATACATCGCCTTCGGTGACGACATAGCGAGGGCCGAATTCAATCGTAAATTCATCTGATTGCGCGGGTTGAATCGCAATAATGTTGGTATCATATTTATTGCGAAAATCAATTTCGTCAATATCTTTTCCTACCCACCGTTCACTGAAAGGAAATTCAATAATATTATACCGACTGTCTAATTTTAATAATTCATGGACAGTAGGGTTGGCCAGCATGGTGGCGACTTGGGCCCCCATCTCCACTTCGGGTAGAATCACCCGCGTGGCACCGACTTTGAGTAAAACTTCACGGTAATCCGTATTTTTTGTTTTGGCGGTAATTTTAGGAACATTTAATTTTTGTAAATTTAAAATAGCTAAGATCGTATCTTCCAATTTTTCAGCGGAAGCGACGACCACCTCTTCACATTCAGCAAAACCAGCTTCCGTTAGTTGTTCGAGCTTAGTAAAGTCTCCTTGAATAGCAGCCTCGACTTCATCGACCACTTCTTCCACATGGTCCATGTTTTTATCCATCGCAATCACATCGACATTATTCTGAGCCAAGGTTCGTGCCACTGAACTGCCAAAAAGACCTAATCCTAATACGCCAATTGTTGTATGTCTCATTCTCAATCCACCTCTAATATTTTTACTGTTTATAATTAACCGACTAATAAATTAATTTCAGGGTAATTAATACGTGATTCGCGTTTTTTATTTGCTAATGACCACAAGAAAGTCATGACACCTACACGGCCGACAAGCATCAGAAAAATTAAAACAATTTTACCGATAATGGTTAAATGAGGGGTTAATCCCATGGTTAAACCTACCGTACCTAAACAAGAAAAAACTTCAATTAAAATATATTCTATCCCAAAACCCTCAGGAATCGTTTCGGTAATTAAAAGAATAAAGGTCGCTAAACTTGCTAAAATTATTCCACTTGAAAATATAAAAAAGGCACGTCGGACGGTCTCAGTTGTTACAGAACGATTTAAAATTTTAAATCGCTCATGATTAATCGAACGATAAACAACGACAAGCATCACCACAAGTGTTGTGACTTTAATCCCACCACCCGTAGAACCAGAGGAAGCACCGATAAACATCAAAACAATCGTTAAAAAGATACCCCCATTACTTAGTGTTATATAATCAATGTTTGCATAACCAGCAGTTCGTGGTGTGACCGCCAAGAAAAAGTAATTAATCAGTTGATCCCCAAGGGGTAGGTGACTAAAAGTCCCATTTTTACTCTCAGTAAGCATAAAGAGCACAGTCCCAATGACCCATAAAAAAAGAGTAGTAAAAAGGACAATTTTTGTGTAAGGTCGCAATCGCTTTGTTCTTCGATAATTTAGTAGATCTTCCCATACAATAAACCCTAAACCGCCTGCCATAATCAGGCCAGCAATAACGAGTAAAACAAAAGGATTATTTTGATAATTGATTAAGCTATTGCCAATTAAATCAAATCCAGCATTACAGAAAGCTGAAATACTATGGAAAATTGAGAAATAAATTCCTTTCTTTATTCCATAATCTGGAATAAAGCTAAAACTAAGTAGAACAGCTCCTAATAACTGTGCCGATAAAGCAAAACGGAGAATCGACCAAACTTTTTGCTGAATACTATCGCCACCACTTAAAGAAAGCGATTCAGCTACGACTTTTCGTTGTTTAAGATTTGGTTGCTGTTTAAAAATATAATAGAAAAAGATGATCCAAATGGTCATAAAACCTAGACCACCAATTTCGATCAATGTCATAATGACAGTCTTTCCAAAATAGTTCCAATGGAGTGCTGTATTTAAAGTGACTTGTCCTGTCACAGCTGTAGCAGAGGTCGCCGTGAATACTGCATCGATAAAAGATGTCCAATGGCCACTAGCAGATGAGATAGGAAGCCAAAGTAAAAGACTACCAATCAAAATTAAGAAAGCATAGGCTAAAATTATACTTTGCGGAATCGACAATTTTTTTATATATTTACTCATATAAACACCTTATCATGAATGAATTTTAAAGCTATTCTGAAGGGCTTCTCTCTTGTAACCAAAGCTATTGAAAAATACAATTGATTTTTAATTCTATTAATCTACACCTTTATACATCTAGTGTCAAATATTTAAATAAAATATGTAAAGGGAACCATTTCCCTAATCTTAGCCTTTTATTATACGAATTTTTCTGGAAAATCAACCAATAATTAAGTTGATGTCTGGATAATTAATTCTCGTCTCTCGTTTCTCTCCTATAAGTGACCATAGAAAAGTCATTACGCCGACACGACCAATTAACATTAAAAGAATAATGATGATTTTTCCAATACTGGATAGATAAGGGGTTAACCCTAGTGAAATACCTACTACACCAAGAGCAGATACGACTTCAGTAAAGATATGCTGAATTTCAAAACTAGCAGGTAAAGTTTCAGTTAAAGTTAACAAAAATGTTGCACTCATTACTATAATAATAGCGATAGTAAAAATGAAAAAAGCATTTCGAACAGTTTTTGTATTTATATTCCGGTTAAAAATAACAGGTTTTCGGCCTTGAAATGACCGTAAAATTACAATGAAAAGTACTGCTAACGTTGAGACTTTAATCCCCCCGCCAGTTGACCCAGTTGACGCTCCAATGAAAACTAATATATTTGTTAATAGTATACTCCCGAGACTTAAATTCGTAAAGTTTACATTTGAAAAGCCAGAAGAACGAGTAGTGACTGAAAGAAATAAATAATTAATGATCTGATGGCCAGATGACAAATGTTCAAAAGTATCATTCCCACGTTCTGCAAACCAAAACAAAATCATCCCGGCAATCCATAAGGTACTGGTTGTAATGAGAACTATTTTCGTATAAACACGTAACTGTTTTGTTTTGTGATAGTTGAGTAAATCATCCCAAACAATAAAACCGAGACCACCGGATATAATTAATAGCATGATGACAATTAATACATAAGCATTTTCTTGAAAATTAATTAAACTATTTGAGAATAAGTCTAAACCGCCGTTCGTAAATGCAGAAATACTGTGAAAAAGAGCATAATAAATACCTTCTAATAAACCAAGTTTTCCGACAAATGAGAAAGACAATAAAACTGTCCCCAATAACTGAATACCTAACGCGATACGGATAATATGTAAAATGTGTTCGAGGATCGTTCGATTCGTTGAAAGATTTAATGACTCGGAGACGACCATGCGTTGTTTTAAATTTGGTTGTCCAATGACCACATGATATAAAAGGATCCAAATCGTCATAAAACCTAACCCACCAATTTCAATTAAAAACATTAAAACAGTCTTCCCGAAATAATTCCAATAGGTAAGGGTATCAAAAATAGTGACACCTGTGACGCTGACAGCTGAGGTGGACGCGAATAAAGAATCCAAGAAGGATGTCCATTCACCAGTCGTCGAGGAAATGGGTAAAGCTAATAAAAAAGTACCTAGCGAGATAAATAAGATATAAGTAACCACAATAATTTGTGGAACGGAAAATTTTTCTAAATATTTTAACATAATGCCACCTGCTATTTTCTCTTTAAATTTATTCATGAACATTGATGATACTAATATAACTCAAAGAGGGTGAATTATCATTGTTTTACGTTAATTTATAGAAAAATAAAATGCACCCTGTACAAGGTGCATTCAATCTATTTAGTTACTTGAAACAAAACGTTCATCGCGCGCCGCAATCGCTTCTTTAACCATTTCAACAACTTCTTTAGCATCTTCCGGATTGTGGACGATGTCATATTTATCAATATCAATTTTTAATACTTGCGAAGCGTCATAATGATTATCGACCCAGTCATCATAGCCAGCCCACAAAGTTTTGTAGTAAGCCATAAGCGATTCATCTTGTTCGAAATCGCGGCCACGAGTTCCGATACGACGCAAGATTTCATCAAAAGAACCATGTAAATAAACCATTAAATCGGGCGCTTTTTTAGGAAGCTCATCTAATTCTTCCATCATGTTTTCCAATAATTCTTCATAAATACGAAATTCTAATTCAGAAATCCGTCCGATATCATAGTTGACTTTACAAAAATACCAATCTTCATAAATCGAACGGTCAAGGACGTTATGCCGATCGACTAAAGCTTCTTTGATCGAGCGGAAACGACTACTTAAAAACGTCAGCTGTAATAAAAATGGGTAACGTTTTTCTTGTTCTTCTTCTTCATCCGCGGTGTAGAATAATTCTAACAAAGGATTATTATCCACTTCTTCAAAAAACACTTCACTACCTAGTTCTGCACCTAACAACTTAGAGACGGATGTTTTGCCGGCTCCAATCATACCACCTACTACAATCACACTCATACACTCCTAATCCTCTCAATAATGCTATTCAAAATATGTATTATAAAAATATCAGCTTGTATATCATATAGAAAATCTAATGGTATTTCAACTTTAAAATACACTATATATTGTGTGACTACATTTAATAATGACTATATATCGGATAGAAAGAGATATGTACGGAAAGTTCGTTATTTCAAATAAACATGATAAAATGAAAAGGAATGATCATAGAGGAGTGTAAGAAATGAGCACTGAATACGAAAAAATGTTAAATCAAGAATGGTACGACGCAAATAATGATACTGATTTATTGGCTTTACGAAGTAAAGTTCAAGATGCCTGTTTTGAATATAATCAGACGAGACCTTCTGATTTAGAAAAAAGAGAGGCTTTACTCGAACAAATTTTAGGAGAAGTCCCTGAAAATGTAGAAATTGTCCCACCACTATGGGTGGATTATGGCCGTCATATTAAACTGGGAAAAAATGTATTTGTAAACAAGGATGCTTATTTTATGGATGGCAATAGGATTACAATTGGCGATCAAGCTTTTATTGGTCCAAATTGTGGATTTTATACAAATACACATCCTGAAAATATTGAACGACGAAACCAAGGGCTCGAAAAAGCACGACCAATTACTATCGAAAAAAATACTTGGATTGGCGCAAATGTCACAGTCTTACCGGGTGTAACGATTGGGGAGGGGAGTGTGATCGGCGCAGGCAGTGTCGTCACGAAAGATATTCCCAAAAATTCTCTAGCCGTGGGCTCTCCTTGCCGTGTTTTACGACCCATTGATCCCGAACAATAGGATGAAACAATGACTCATTTTTTTGGGATGAGATAAAAAATTTGTTACAATACTTTCTAGAAAAATTTTGAAAAGATTCATCATTTCGATATATTTTCTAGCCCCATCTTTTGGTACAATGGAAAGTAAAGTAGAGAGAGGAGAAGACGAATGAAAACAGCTATTATTATAGATAGTACTGCTTATGCTAGCCCTGAAATCGTAAATCATCCAGATGTTTATGTGTTAGAGCTATCGACAACATTTGCAGACGGAACCGTTATTCCAGACAGTTCCGATGTAGAAGTTCAAGAGCGCTTTTATACAAAACTTAAAAATGAAAATAATTTACCGACCACCTCCCAACCTTCCCCGGGAAAATATGTGAAGATTGTGGAAGATATTATTAAAAAAGGCTATGAACAATTGCTTTGTATTCACTTATCCCAAACATTTAGTGGCACTTATCAAACTGCCAACATGATTGTCGATGCTTATGCGGATCAAATTGACGCGCATGTGATTGATTCTAAAGGAGTCTCAGAAGTTATCGGCGCTATCGTAGAACAAGCGCTCGATATGTTGGAAACCGACCTCGAATTTTCTGAGATCTGTGAGAAATTAGAATGGGTAGCCAAGAATAGCACCATTTATTTAACCGTATCTGATTTATACAATTTAGAAAAAGGCGGTCGTGTGAATATGACGACTGCGCGAATTGGTAGCCTCTTGAAAGTCCGACCACTACTTTACGTAGACGAGCAGGGAGAAGTAAAAGTCCTAGATAAAATTCGCACCGACAAAAAAGTAAATCGTCGCTTAGCTCAAATTGCTAAAGAAGATGAGGAAAAATTTCCAAACGGTATTATGTTGCGCTTCGCACACGCCGTTGATGAAGAAAGAGTCAAGGAGACCATCCAAGTTGTCCACGAAGCCGTTCCTCATTTAGATTATAAAGTAGGAACGCTTGGTCCAGTTATCGGCACCCATACGGGCATGGGTACAGTCGGTATGGGAACAATTCCGATCGCCGACTACTAATTGCATGTATAAAAACATCTTAGACTTAACCGTTTAGGATGTTTTTGTGTTTTTGAGGGGAGCCGCCGGAAGATAAAGTGATTATCGACTCGTGGCGAGTGTCTAGCGGGAAGATAAATGGATTATCGACTCGTGGTGAGCATCTAGCCGGAAGATAAAGTGATTATCGACTTGCGGTGAGCATCTAGCGGGAAGATAAACCGATTATCGACTCGCGGCGAGCGTCTAACGGGAAGATAAAAGATTTATCGTTCGGCAGTGAGTATTCTTTCTCCGGAAAAAATAAAGAAAAGTAGAAAAATCAAAGAAATTTAAAATAATTTCGTGAAATTTCGATTTTTATACAAATATATATAGTAGAGGGTGTTGTGCTTTAGTATAAAAGGAGGAAGGCATTTGATTTTACATCAAACGAAATTATTGAGAACAGCTGCAGAAGAACCGACTGCATTAGATATTGAAAGAATTCTACAACAACGAAATTATTCCCGGGCGTCAGAACCAAATTATAAATTGAGAAATTTAGAAGCGGGGGAAGCGGGAGAACAGGTTGTATATAATTATTTAGAAGATAATGGAAGAAAAGACTGGGTAGGTATTCGGAATATGTGGTTGAATTATGGTGGTCCTTTTGAAGGAGATCTGATTTTGTTTACGAATCACAAAAATTACCTTTTTGAAGTAAAAAATTATAATAGTACATTTACTTATGAAAAAGGGATTTCGAAATTTAATGATCGTAAAAACTCGGGAAACCCAGTTCACCAGACACGACGAAATACGATTAATTTACAAAATATGTGCCATGAATTTTCAAGAAAGGTCACCGTACAAGGTGTGCTCGTTTTGGTAGGGATAGATAATTACGTTGAAATAAATTCAGAGATTAAGGATGTTGATGTAGTCAAGCGCAATGAGTTGAAACACTATATTCAAAAGATTGTTGAAAAAGACAATGCCTATAGAGGACGAGTAATCAATAAAAAATCTTTAATAGAACATTTCGAAAGATATGAGATTGAGCCATATCATGGTCCTGAAATGATATCAAAGGAACAAATGAATAGTTTACGAAAAGGGATATATTGTTTGCATTGTAAAAAGTTTCATCCGCAGATCAATCGAAAAAACGTGACATGTTCCTGTGGTTTTATTGAAGAGCGTGAAATGGCCATTTTGCGAACAATCTGCGAATATGGTGTCTTAACTTTTAACAAACCTCTAAAAACAGGAAAGTTGTGGGAATTTTTTGATCGACAAGTCTCTCAAAAAAGTATTCGGAAGGTCTTGCAAAAATATTTTCAAGCAGTCGCAAATGGGCGCTATTCACATTTCGTTAATATTCAGCTTCCGTTTTATAAGCTCTATGATAAATTAAAGGTGGATTCCTCGGTTCAGGTAAGACTAACTCATCAAGAGTACGAGGACTTCAGTCGCTATATACGGTAAGCGAATGAAAAGGAGGCTTTCCGGGAAGATAAATGAATTATCGACTCGTGGTGAGCGTCTAGCCGGAAGATAAATGAATTATCGACTCGTGGTGAGCGTCTAGCGGGAAGATAAATGGATTACCGACTCACGGTGAGCGTCCAGCCCGAAGATAAACCGCTTATCGTCCTGCAGCGTACAATCCATTAAAAACTTTCAATCCAATCGTTGGAATTTACTCGTAAACTCCTTCATTCTATGTTCTTTTGATTAATATCGTGCGGATGCGAACTATTTACTTCTTAAAATTCGCTCAATAGAGTATGCCGTACATTTTATTTGTTTTTCGCTATAATGAGTGCTGAGGTAATTTTGAACATAAAGAAAAAGGAGACCAGGAGATGGAACAGACACCTATTCTGCCAACGTTTAATACGAAAAATGGGATCGAGTTTGGGATTTATACGTTAGGGGATCACTTGCCCAATCCGCAAACAGGCGAGCTTATTCCTGCGAGTCAAAGGATCGAAGAAATTATCGAATTAGCGAAATTTGCGGAGGAATTAGAGTTTGATATTTTCCAAGTGGGTGAGTCGCACCAAAAACATTTTGTTTCCCAAGCGCACTTAATTATTTTAGCGGCGATTGCGCGTGAAACGAGAAATATTAAGTTATCATCCGCGGTGACCACGATTAGTGTGCTCGACCCTGTACGTGTATTCGAGGATGCGGCAACCATTGATTTATTATCAAATGGACGTATGGAAATCATAGCGGGACGAGCTTCACGTATCGGTTCTTTCGAATTGTACGGCTATGACCACCGTGATTATGAAGAGTTATTTGAAGAGAAGTTAGAATTATTACTCACCATTAATCAAAATGAAGTCGTCAATTGGTCAGGAAAATTTCGACCGGCATTAAACGATGCCGAAATTCTACCGCGACCAGAAAACAAGGAAAGAGGCATCCCTATTTGGCGCGGGGTAGGGAATTCGCCGGCTTCAGCAGTGAAAGCAGGTAAATGGGGTATTCCTTTATTTCAAGCACATTTAGCTGGGGCTGCCCAAACGTATCAACACCGGATTCGTCATTATAAAGAAGCGGGTTATGAAGCAGGTTTTACAGATGAAGAATTACCGGTGGGAACAGGCGGTATTTTACACTTAGCGGAGACAACAGAAGAAGCTTTCCGTACCGCTTATCCGCATTTTAACGCAGGCTTTCAACTGACAAATGGCCAAGATTTCCCTAAACGTGGTTTTGCGCAAGGGAAGAGTCCAAAAAGTGTGACGCTAATTGGCAGTCCAGAGTTAGTGACGGAAAAAATGATTTATCAATATGAATTGTACAAGCAACAACGTTTTACAGTAGAAGTAGATTTTGGCGGTTTACCTTTGGAAGAGGTCAAACGTTCACTGACTCTATTTGCCGAAGAAGTCATGCCAAAGGTGATTCAACATATTCAAGCGGACAAAGGACTCCATTAACGACCTATATTCTAAACAGCTTATAAAATCCTCGAGGAATCGTCTGTAATCGGCGTATCCTCGGGGCTTTATATTTTTCGAAGTGCTAGTTCATTCCTTTTAAAATTATTAACCTCCCCAATAAAATTTTCGATCTCGCTTTAATTAGTGTGCGTAATATTGTATTTATTTTGATGTCTATATTATGGTATAAACAGAATAAAAATTAAAAACGTTAGCGATAATTCTTGAAGTTCAAAAGGAATGGAGGATGAAAATGGATTTAGGCATAAAGAACAAAATCGCGCTAGTAACAGGCGCAGCCACTGGAATTGGAGAAGAGACTGCGCGGCAGTTACTGGAAGAAGGCGCTCTTGTCGTCTTAAGTGATATCGAAGAAGATCACTTAGAAAAAACAGCGCAAAAATTGAACGAAGTGGAAGATTTTTCAGGCAAAGTCTTCTCGTATCCAGCCGATATCACGGATCAGACGGCATTAAAAAAGATGCATGAATACATCACAGATGAAGTAGGGGCTATCGATATCCTGGTACAAAATGCGGGGATCTCAGGTGAACAAGGCTTATTTCACGAATTAGGAGACGAAGTGTGGCTAGAAACGATCCAGACAGATTTGATCGGCCCGGTTCGGCTTGTACGTGAATTTCTGCCAGACCTCCGTCGAAATGGTTGGGGACGTCTGGTCTTACTTTCTTCAGAAAATGCAGTGCAGCCTTATGAAGATGAATTACCTTATGACGCAGCGAAAGCCGCCTTGCTTGCATTTGGTAAAGGGTTGTCAAACACTTAAGCAGAAGAAGGCTTACTGGTAAATATTGTTTCCCCTGCTTTTATTAAGACCGATATGACCGATGAACTTATTGAACAGGAAATGAAAGCGACGAACCAAACCAAAGAAGAAGTGATTGAAGAGTTTCTAAATGAAAAGAAACCTTTTATGGCGATTAAACGTCGTGGAAAAGTAGAAGAAGTAGCGGCGGTCATCACCTTCTTATGCTCAGAGAAAGCAAGTTTTGTTAATGGTTCAAACTACCGGGTAGACGGTGGTTCAGTCGCAACAATTAATTAAAGAAAGGAAGTTATCGAATGAAAGAATTAAATAATCAAACGTATGACTATGTGCTTGTTGGTGGCGGTATGGGTGCTGGTTTCGCGACATTAGGTATTCGCGAACAGGATCAAGAGGGATCTATCCTTATTATTTCTAATGAACCCCATGTCCCTTATGAACGTCCCGCTTTAACGAAGAAATTATGGATTGATGATGAATTCCAAGAAGAAGATACAAAAATTGGCGCCGAAGATGAAGAGAACGTAGAGATTGTTTTTGAACGTGAAGTTGTAAAAGTCAGTCCTGAAGACCAAACCGTGACGTTAGAAAATGGCGATGTTGTGCATTACGGCAACTTGTTGCTTTCAACGGGTGGAGAACCAAACACGATCGAAGGACCTGAAGATGAAGACGTGTTTACTTTCCGTGAGTTAGATGACTATCGTAAATTACGCGCGCGTTCAGGCGATAATCAAGAAGTGTTAATTGTAGGTGGAGGCTATATCGGAAGTGAGTTAGCCGCTTCTTTATCACAAAATAATACAAATGTCACGATGGTCTTTCCCCAAGAACAATTGGGTGCTGATATGTTCCCAGAAGCATTACTCGAAGAATACAACCAACTTTTCACAGATCATGGGGTAAAATTAATAAGTGAAGTTGAGGCAGAATCTTACAGTCGTGAAGGCGACCAACTGGTTCTTAAATTGAATGATGGTTCAGAAATAAAAGGGGACACGATCGTGATCGGCTTAGGCGTCAGTCCTCGCATCAAATTGGCAAAAGAAAGCGGTCTAGAAATGTCCGATCAAGGAGTTGTCGTGAACGAAAAACTCCAAACAAGTGATGAAAATATTTGGGCAGCGGCCGATATTGCGACTTATCCAGATACTATTTTAGGTAGACAACGCCTTGAGCACGTAGATCATGCCCGAAATTCCGGTCAACAAGTCGGCGCAAATATGGCAGGTGCAAATGAAGCTTATACACATACGCCTTATCTATATTCGATGCTTTACTCATTAAATTGGGAAGCTGTGGGCACTTTAGATCCTACATTAGATATAATGATTGATGAACGAGATGAAGGAAACATTGTTTTCTATCTTGATGGCGATCAACTGAAAGGTGTCTTAGTTTGGAATGTAGAAGTCGATTTAGATGATGTGCGCGACATTCTTGATAATCCACCAGCCGATAAAGAGGATTTAATGGGTGCTATTCCAGAAAAATCAGCAGAATAAATGTTAAAATAATCTCCTAAAGTGATCGTGGCTTTAGGAGATTTTTATGTAAAGTACAAAAGGATTCATAAACAATATGAAAAATACTTAAAGGAGTTATCAATGAAAATACTTGTTTTATCAGCATCAACTATTGGAAAAACAACTCAAACAGCCATGGAAGCTGTTTTTTCTACCTTAAAAAATCAATACGGAGACGAACACCAAATAAAATACATCAATCTGCAAGAAAAAGAGATGATATTTAGTGATGGACGAAATTATTTAGACTATCCAGGAGACACGGGCGAAGTGGTACAGGCCATTATGGCTAGCGATGTGCTTGTCCTTGGAACGCCTATTTTTCAAGCGTCTATCCCTGCTTCTCTTAAAAATATTTTTGATTTATTGCCCCAAAATGCGCTGCAATTTAAGACGGTGAGTATGGTGGCTACTGCAGGGTCTGAAAAACATTTCTTAATTCCTGAAATTCAATTAAAACCTATTTTAAGTTACATGAAAGCCAATATCGTTCCAAACTATGTTTTCTTATTGGATACAGAAATTATTGGAAATGAAATTACAAGTGATGATGTGTACTTTAGAATCGATACCCTTATCGAAGATACAATGGTGCTAGCCGAAACGTATCAAGAAATTTGGCGGAAACAAGAGGAAAATTACGGTTTTTAAGTGAATCTATTGGCTTCCGTACTTGGTTAAAATTTGTGGTAAGTGATTGAACGATGTAAAATGAGAGCGAAAGATATTCTGAGGAGGATGTTCGAATGACTTATGACTTTACTTCTTTTATTGATCGAAAAGGAACCGGCTCGAATAAATGGGAATTAATGTATGATTGGAACGATGATGTGGAGGACGGTGTCTTGCCTTTATCTGTCGCCGATATGGAGATTAAAAGTGCCCCTGAAATTTATGAAGGTTTAATTGACTATTTACAAGAGGCACCGATTTTAGGTTATACAAGTGCGACCGATCAGTATCTGGAAGCAGTGGTCGAATGGATGGAGCGGCGTCATCAATGGACGATTGAAAAAGGATGGCTAGTTAACACGCCGGGAGTAGTTGCTGCGATCCATGCGGCCATCCGCGCTTTTTCAAAAGAAGATGACGGAGTCATTATTTTTAAACCCGTTTATTATCCTTTTATGCAAACCATTGAAGAAAATAATCGAAGATTGGTCAATGTGCCTTTAAATGAAGAAGACGGTTATTATACAATTGATTTCGATACCTTTGAAAAAGAAGCTCGGAAAAGTGAAAATAAAGTCTTGTTATTTTGTAGTCCGCATAATCCTGTGGGACGTGTTTGGACGGAAGAAGAATTAACAAAATTAGCTGAGATTGCTGTGGCTAATGACTTAATTGTTATTTCAGATGAAGTATGGTTCGACTTAGTACAGCCGAATAAAACTCATACGGTATTGCATAAAGTGAATGAAGAATTACAAGATCGATTGATCACTTGTACTTCTGCTTCTAAAACATTTAACCTAGCAGGGATTTCCACATCAAATATTATGATCTCGAACGAAGAAATGCGAGAAACTTTTAAAGAAGAAATCGACCGCGCCCATTTATCTTCTGTGAATATATTCGGTTATGTGGCTACTCAAGTGGCCTATACACAGGCAGAAGCTTGGTTGGATGAGTTGAATGAATTTATATATGATAATCAACAATTTGTGCATGATTTCTTTCAAGAACACTATCCTGAAATTAAAGCCCCTGTAAGCGAAGGAACTTATGTGCAATGGTTAGATTTCCGAGCATTAGGGCTAGATGACTTGGCATTAGATGAGTTTTTACATCAGCATCAATTCTTCCCTAATCCAGGTTATGTCTTCGGCAAAGAAGGCAGTGGCTTTGCGCGCATCAACGTCGCTTTGCCAAAAGAGAATCTAGAAAAAGTGTTGAATCGTTTATTAACTGGTTTAAAGAATAGATAAGTTTTGTTGCAAGCACTTGGGGTTTTTTATAAAAACTTCAAGTGTTTTTTTGTTCCTAGTGAAAAAAGATTGCTAAAGCAAACCGTATTTATTCCCATCAGTTTTTGTTAAAATAAACAGGATAGTAAACAAAGAAAGGGATTATTTGATGAAGGTTGGTTTTATTTCAGATTTGCATATTGATCGAAATTTTGAAATACCTGCAGAATTTTATTTAAAAACATTGTTAGAAGTGGTTGCTGAACAGCATTTACAGGTCTTAGTCATTGGTGGAGACATTTCCAATCATTATGCAACAACGATTAAATTTATTGAAGCTCTTCAAAAGCAAGCAGAGATCCCTGTTTATTTTATTCCGGGGAATCATGATTTTTGGGAAGAAAAAGAAGCGAAAAAAGATACGCGAGGGATTTATCGGCTTTATAAGGAACACCCGCAAAGCTTGATCGAACATCCAGTTCAACTCAACGATGACTTCACGTTGGTGGGGCATCCTGCTTGGTATAATCATGCAGTTTATGATGAAGATCAATTTACACCTGCTGAAGTTGAACATGGGAAATTTCGTTGGGCGTATTGGCAAGATAAATTACGGGTGGATTGGCAAATGACCGATGAAGAAGTTTCGCAATATTTCTCTCATATTATTCAAAAGGACTTAGAACAGGTGACGACTAAAAATATTATTTTACAAACTCATGTAGTCACTGTTCCAGAATTTACGATGCCTATGCCGCATCGCATTTTTGACTTTTTTAATGCTTATTTAGCAACAGATGACTTAAAAGATTTTCATAAAAAATATCCCATTACGCATGAAGTGATGGGGCATGTGCATTTCCGCGGCGATTTTATCAAAGATGAGACGCAGTTTATCACGAATTCACTCGGCTATCGTCGAGAGTGGCGGGGAGAGAGGCTATATAAAGAAATGAAAGATAGTTTATTTATACTTGATTTAAACAAAAAATAGAGCGTAAAATCATTGGCTAAGGCGTTCCACTTCGACTTTTAAGGATTATTTAAAAACGGATTCATTTCAGTTGTGACTTACTTTTATAAGATTTATACTTCAGCTGTAAGAAAATTTAGTAAAGAAAGGAAGTCATTATGAATAACAAAAGAGTCGAAGGGGTATACCCTAACGTTGAAGAAGCAATGCGTGCTGTCGAAAGATTGAAGAACCAAGGATACACACGCGATGATATTACGATTGTAGCGAACGAAGAAGTTCGAGGAAGCCTGACTTCGAATGTAGACGCAGAGGTTACGACTCAGGATAACGATATGAGTCGCTCAGAAGATGATGACCATTCATTCTGGGATTCAGTAAAAGACTTTTTCACTATGGATGACTCGTATGAAAATTATGATGCTCCTGACTATGATCAAGCTAATGATCCTGTCTATGAATATCGTGGTGCGATCAGTCAAGGTGAAGTAGTGGTGCTTGTGAATGAAGACGCCGATGTGAGTGTAGAAGACACAACGGGCCAAACGCCTACACCTGATACGGGCACGACCATTTCTGACCGAGATAAAAGAACAACCGATGATGAAACCATCGAGCTAAAAGAAGAACGTTTAGATATTGAGAAAGAAAAAGAAAAAACAGGGGAAGTTCATGTTGGTAAACGTGTGGTTGAAGATACGGAAACAGTCGAAGTCCCTGTAACAAGAGAAGAAGTTACGATTGAAAGAAAACCTGTGACAGATAAAAAGTCTGATGATGGCGGAATCGATGCTTCCGAAGAAGACGAAATTGTTATCCCTGTTGAGGAAGAAAAAGTAAAACCGAAAAAAGAAACAGAAGTTGTAGAAGAAGTGGAAGTTAAAAAAGAAACGAAACAAGATAGTGAAACCGTCGGCGACACGGTCCGTCATGAAGAATTAGAAGTGGAAGAAGACGGAGATGTTCTGGATAGCCACGATAAAAATGTAGACAATCCAGATGATGACAAGTTAGATCGAGAGATTTCAAATGATCGCTTTGGCGATAACGACGAACGTCGATAAATAGTCAATAGAACAATAAGTCTAATCATCAAGAAAGAGCTGGGTTCTTTGTTTTAGCATTTCCCTAAAACAAGAATCTGGCTCTTTTTTAATTTTAAACAGTTAAAAAGTAAACGCTTTATGGTCTGTTGTGCTAGTAATCATATCACTTGCAGTGGCTATAGTGGAGACCTATACTGACAGTTAATAGGATTTTACAATTAGTGGGATAAAAATGAGGGAAGGGAAACGATTATGAATAAAAAAGTTGAAGGTTTGTATTCAAAAATGGAAGAGGCCATGCAAGCTATTGACCGCTTGCGTGAAGAAGGCTATGCCCAAGATGATATCACGATTATATCGAACGAAGCGATACGTGATCATATCTTAACAAATACAGATGCAGAAATTTCTTCGCAAGAGGGAGACATTGATCATACGGATGACGATCGTTCGTTTTGGCAAACTTTAAAAGATGCCTTTACATTAAACAGTTCTCAGGAGGAAGAGCTGAATTATGGCGAGGACGATCACTTAATCGCCGGATATAGAGAAGATGTTAAAAAAGGAAGTATCTTGATCCTTACCGATGAAGATACGGACCCGAAAAATGCTTCGATCCAACCCGATACAGAAGCCACCACGCAAGCCAATACGGTCGGACCAGAAGGAGCTAGAGATTCTGAAACCGAACAAGAAATAGAGACGCAGCGAGGTCTTGATCGTGAATTGACTACTGACGAGCTTGAGGACTATGAGCGCAAACAATAAAGATATTAAGCGAATAAAAAAATCAGAAATAGAAAGAAGCTGAACTTTATATTTTACACGTTATCAAAATAAGGTTCAGCTTTTGTAAAAAAACGGATAAATGTATTCGTTTAATTAATTGGCGTTAAAGCAAAGAAAACGTTATACTGAATACATAAAAACCAAAGAGGGAGTGTATGCTGAATGACAAGAACAGTTTATACAAACTACTGGATCAATGAACGTGATGATGTCAAGAAAGAACATGGGTCTTTCCCAACAGAGACAGAAGCTGTACATGCAATTCTCGCATGGTGGGAGATTCATAAAGAAACGCGGAAAGATATTTCCTATGTTCGGACCAACACAGAGGCTTTAGAAATATTATATGGGGATGCGAATTATTATTATCGGATTGAAAAAAGAGAAACCTCCAAACCTTTACCGCAAACCTCTTATCAAGTCAAAACAGTCGGGGAAATAGAATCTTTACGTAATAGACATCAATTAGACGAAGAGACTTTCCTCTTTGATGAATTATCAGAACCTTATCGTGATCGCTTAATCGTAGCGATGGGCGACGCTCAGTTAGTTCGAAAATATAGTTATACGAGAGATGGCAAACCCATTATAAAAGCATTCGAAAAGGCGCGTTAAGTAGGACAATGCGTTTGTTTTAAATATATGAAGCATGATGTAAAATAAAAACGAAGGCTTCTCAGCTAAGAGAGGCCTTTTTCCGTGAGTATTTAAAGACCTGCGTAAATAACTCGCTATGTGTATAATGTTTCTCGGAAAGCCAAATAAAGATGGGTAGACAAAAAGA
>CAJUOQ010000029.1 GCA_910588235.1 uncultured Atopostipes sp.
AAATTTACAGAAATAACTTATTGTAAGTGGCTAACTTAAACTTGAAATTTAGGTTATTAATATTTGCGAAAAAAATAGAAATTCACTTTTTAAATTTAAATTTTAGAATGTTTTTGTTTTGAAAACGAATTTCAGTAAATAGAGATTAAAGTCACGTCCAAATCAGGCTTCAAAATCCCTATTCTTTCGCTTTTGTGTTTTATTTAGTGAAAATGAGTTTGAGAGAAACTTTATAATCAGAAAATCCTGGTGTACAATTACTGATATAAACAAATGTAAGGGAGATTTTATGGATAATCAGTCAATGGTCATTTTATTTATTTTGTCAATACTCGTTATTATGATTGTCATACATTTAAATAATAACCGGAAACAAAAGAAGAGAATTCAACAAAAATGGGGAACAACTCCTACTGAAACACGTATGGATAGTGAAGAGAGTTTGCATCAGTCTTATGAAAAACTAAAAGCTTCTCTCGATTTTGATAGTGAAGTGGATGATATCACTTGGTATGACTTGGATTTGTTTGAAGTATTTAAAGAAATTAACCATACACATTCTAGTGTGGGTTCTGAAGCGTTGTATCGACGCTTGCGTTTATTTAATTTTAACGGTCACGACCAGAATAGGATCGAGAAACTAATCGCATTTTATGATAAAAATCCTAAAATTCGAGAAAAGATTGAATTTATCTTTGCACGTTTAGGTAAAAAAGATCGAAACTCGGTCGTTCGTTATTTAACAGATTCGAAAAAGAAAGGTTTATCTTCTCTTGCAATCTTTATACTGCTCGGCGCTTTACCCATTGTTGGTCTATTTCTAATTTTATTTGGAGTAGAAGGATTAGGGTTCACGATATTGATGGGATCGGTATTGTTTAACATTATCTATTCAGTGATAAAAAAAGTTGAAATAGATATGGAATTAATGAGTATAAGTTATTTAGTTCAAACACTGTATACGGCAAAACAATTGACGAAAATTGACCATCCCTTGCAAAAAGAAATTACACCACTACTGAAGCCTTTTCGCAGCGTGTTACGTTTCTCATTTGCTTTTAGGGCAAGAGAAAATAATGAGTTAGAAATTATTCTAGATTACTTAAATATGCTTTTTATGATTCCTTTTATCGCTTATCATTTCGTTTTTAATCAAATAAAAAACCACGAAAAAGAAGCTATTTTATTGTGGCAGCTTTTAGGTGATTTGGAAGCTGCTTATGCAATTTTAAATTATCGAACAACACTTTCAGTCTATACAAAACCAACGTTCAATGAAGAAGATGATGTTATTGGAAAGACGGTTTACCATCCTTTAATTGAACATCCAGTCCCAAATCCTGTGAAATGGACGCAAAACACCTTAGTTTCTGGTTCAAATGCTTCAGGTAAATCAACTTATGTAAAAAGTGTTGCCATCAATTGTATTCTTGCGCAAACAATCTATACCTGCTTAGCTGAGAGCTTTTCGATGAAACGCGGACATGTTTTGACTTCAATGGCTGTAGAAGATGATGTGTTACAGGGAGATAGTTACTTTGTTGCTGAAATTAAATTCCTAAAACGAGTGCTTGATCAAGTGAACACACAAGAAAGATGTTACTTATTCATTGATGAGATCCTACGTGGAACGAATACAGTTGAACGAATTGCAGCCTCTTCAAGTATTATTGATTGGATTGATGATTATCCTTCTTTAGCTTTTGTCGCCACACATGATATTGAACTAACTGAAATTTTAAAAGATCAATGTGAAAATGTGCATTTTAAAGAAGATGTGACCGCAGAAGATGGCATTCAATTTAATTATTTACTGCAAAAAGGCCCAGCGACTTCAAGAAATGCTTTATTGTTGCTTCAAAACATGGATTTTCCAAACAGTGTTATAAAGAATGCGCAGACAGAAGCGAATCATTTTGATCAAATGCAAGAGTGGTTGAGTTTTGAAAGTTAATATTGTTTGAAGAGCTTGGGAATTAAAAAAATAATATTTATAATAAGATAAATAAATGCAAGAAAAGAATTCAATAATGGAGAAAAATTTAGAATGTTTCTACAAAGAGAAATCGACTAAAAGCATATTCCAGGTGCGTTTATCCAAGTGAACCATAAAGAAGAACTGCATACTTATCGAGGAGATCGCTCTGCTTATCTTTTGCGTTCAACCATGATTCGGGTGAAGTACCGCGCGGAAAATTTTCCGGCTCATACAACTGAGCCCCTTGAAAAAGGGACGGTTATTATTGGGAATGATCGTTTTGGTCAGTACAAAGGAGAAACTCAGATCATCCTGCAATCTATAAAAGAAGCAGGGCGGCGAAATATCGAAGGAAAACGGACCGATGAATCGATTGAATGGATAGCGGACTTACCTCCCTTATTCCACCTTTAAATTTGTGGAAGTATAGCGTGTCTATTTAGCCAATCATAGAATAATTACAGGAGGACTTACGTTGATTATTGTTCATAGGCCCTCTGCTGCACGATGAAATAAAAGAGCAATTAGAAACACACCAAGAGTCTTCGTATACCCTGCTGAAACAAGAGGGGATTAAGCTATATTTTCAAACCGATCATGAAAATCAAGAAGAAGCCACTGAAATTGCTAAAAAGATCATTAAAGAACAAGTGAGTGATGTTCTTCTATTCAATGTTCGAACAGAAGAATATTTTTAAGCCTGAAGTAGAGTGTTAAAACTTTCAATGTTTTAACGCGCTCTTTTGATGGACTAACTGTTCGAATTGTAGTTCCATAGAAAATAAAAGGGTTTATCTATTTGAAGAACGCTAAAAAAGAAGCGACGTACCTTTAGAGGATTTAATATTTGATGTGTAAAAATATTTCACGATTCATAATACACAATAAAATTATATTGCATAATTGTAAGCGCTGTGATAAGATAAGACTATTAATAAAGCTATAAATAAAGCTATAAATAAAGCAAAGATAAGCTCTCAACTGAGCGATGAATCGAAAAAATATCGTACGTAGTTTGTGATTGCTTCAAAAGATCAAAATAAGAAAAGCAAGAAGTTAACGATTGAAAACTTAAAAGTTGCACATGATTTAATTGAATGGCTAATTTGAACTTGAGGAGTGATTAGTACTCCTTTTTTATTTTTCAACTCGTATAGAAACAAGAGGAGGGGTATTTTGTTAGGGGCATCATTATATCTAGCAGAAGGTGTCGAAAAAAAATTGGCTTTTATTGAGCGGATGCAGGAAGCGGGAGTCCAAACGATTTTTACTTCTATGCATATTCCAGAAGATGAGCCGCAGGATACGTTAGATGCGCTCAAGGAAATAACGAAAAAAATGAAAGACTATGCGATGGAATTGATCATCGATGTTTCTGCCGATACTTTTGATATTTATAACGTGAAAAAAGAAGATGCAAAAGACTTTTTTACCCGTCTAGGCGTCAATAGTTTACGCTTGGACTATGGATTTACTTATCAAGAAATGAAAGCTTTATCAGAAGATTTTAAAATTGTTTTAAATGCGAGTACTATCGATGAAACAACGAATGAAGAGTTATTGGCGGTGGGTTTTCATTTAAGCGATATTACCGTTTGTCATAATTTTTATCCGCGCGAAAATACTGGCTTAGGGCGTCAATTCTTATATGAGCGGAATAAATATTTACATGAAAAAGGCTATCGCATTCAAGCGTTTATCCCAGGTGATAAAGAAAAACGAGGACCCGTCTATGCTGGTTTACCCACATTAGAAGAACATCGAGAGGCCGATCCTTTGTATGCTTACTTAGATTTAGTGGAAAATTTTTGGGTCGATGAAGTTCTTGTAGGAGATATTGAAATGCATACGGATCAACTGAAACGTTTGAAACAATGGCAGGAAGAAAAAATCATCACGCTGCCACTCGAATCACTTGCCCACAAACCATGGGAGATTTTCTATGAGGTGCATCTGAATCGTCCAGATGTCGCAGCGGATGTCGTCCGTTCGAGTCAAACCCGCATAATGCTAGCGGACGAAACGATTGAACCAAAGAATAATAATAGTGCACGACCAGCAGGGACCATTACCATCGATAATGAAAAATATGGGCGCTATGCGGGTGAAATCCAAATTACAAAAAAAGATTTACCAGCGGATGAACGAGTGAATGTATTAGGACAAATTACAGCCCAAGCGATTCCTTTACTACCATTTATTCAAAGCCAAACAGCATTTAAATTTATAGGAGGTTAAGCAGTGAAAAATTTTACAGAACAAAGAAACCCAGCATCGATGAACTTAGATCAAATGTCCATTGCGGAAATCTTGGAATTGATGAATGATCAAGATCGCCAAATCCCCCAAGCGATTTATCAGGCTTTGCCAGACATTAAACAACTGATTGAAGCAGTTGTGGCAAGCTTCAATAACGGTGGACGTCTAATTTACATCGGAGCAGGTACGAGTGGTCGATTGGGTATTTTAGATGCTGCGGAATGTGTGCCCACTTTTGGCACTCCGCCGGAAATGGTTGTGGGCCTTATCGCCGGGGGAGAACAAGCGATTCAAGAGGCGGTAGAAGGTGCTGAAGATTCAAAGGAACTAGCTGAAGAAGATTTAAAAGCTTTAAATCTCAATGATAAAGATGTGGTGGTAGGCATCGCCGCAAGTGGACGCACGCCTTATGTGATGGGTGGTTTAGAATATGCCCAAAAAATGGGCGCTCAGACTGGTGCAATTTCAAACAATGAAAACACTAAGATTAGTGCAGCGGCAGACTATCCCATCGAAGTCATCACCGGTCCGGAAGTTTTAACAGGTTCTACCCGTTTGAAAGCAGGAACGAGTCAAAAGCTAGTTTTAAATATGATTTCAACGATCAGTATGGTTAAAATAGGGAAAGCTTATGAAAACTTAATGGTCGATGTACAAGCAACGAATGAAAAATTAGTTGATCGTTCGAAACGGATTATTGCGGAAGCCACAGGGGTGGCTTATGATGAAGCAGAAAGCGTCTTTGATGAAGCACAATCAGTAAAGTTAGCAATCGTGATGATTTTAGCGGATGTTTCAAAAGAAAAAGCGGAGCAAGCGTTGGCCGAAACAGAGGGGCTAGTCAGAGAAGCTATTCAAAAGTTAACCCTGTAAAATTCTGTGTTTCCTCAAAAAACATGCTATACTTAGTCTATTAGACATAGAAAGGTGAGGGACATGGCGACAAAAAACATATTAGGGTTACTTAAGAGTATGTTAAATGAATTACCAAAAGCCGAAAAACGTATTGCTGAAAAAATATTGGAAGAGCCAGAAGAAGTTGTACATATGACAGCTTCCGAGTTGGGAACATTTGCCGATGCTAGTGCAGCAACTGTTATCCGTCTATCCAAACGATTAAAGATTTCAAGTTTTACAGAACTAAAAATATTTATATCAAGAGAAGTAGAATCGGAAAGTCGAGAAGTCTACTCTGATATTGACGCGGATGAATCTGTCCAAGCGATTATGGACAAACTCCATTGGAATTCAAGCTTAGCCATGAAAGACACTGTTTCGATGTTAGAAGAGGACGATCTTTTAAAAGCAGTAGATATCATTCGAGATGCTTCGGTGATTTATACTTTTGGTATTGGCGCTTCGAGTCTTGTAGCGGAGAATATTTCTCAAAAATGGAGCCGCATCGGAAAAACATGTGTCCACATCAATGATGCGCATGTACTCTTAGCGGCTTTAGTGGGTAGTGAAAAAGACTCTGTCTTTATTGGGATTTCGAATTCTGGCGAAACGCATGAAGTTATTAAACTAGCAGAACTTTCGCGAAACCATGGGCATCATACGATCTCCATTACCCGTTTCGGTAACAATACCTTATCGAAGAATGCGGATGTCGCGCTCCAGCATATACGTGCCAATGAAATCGAAATGCGTAGTGCAGCAACTAGCTCACTGCACGCACAATTTTTAGTAGTGGATATTTTGTTTTACATTTATGTTTCTCGCAATTATGATCGAGCACTCGACAAAGTTTTTGATTCTCGGGGAGCCGTGGACGAATATAACAAGGATATACCCGATTGAAAGAAATAAAAAAAGAACCGGATGCAATGGACGGGAAAGATTCCCATCCGTTCACCGGTTCTTCTTTTTGAAACGAAAAATTAGTTTTGTGCACTATGCTTAACGTTTTTTGCATCTTTTTTCGCGTCTTCTTTGGTATCTTGAGCTTCTTTTTCAACGTCTTCTGTGGCGTTTTTTGCATCTTTCGCTGTGTCTTCCGCTTCATCCTTGACATCTTCTTTTGCAGATTGCGCAGTATCTTTCATATCTTCTTTTGCGTTTTCTGCTTGATCGCCAACCTCTGATACAAAATCTTCTGTTGTATGTTGAACATCTTGTGCTGCGTCAGATAATGTTGAACGTAAATTTTGTGATGAATCCACTAATGATTCACGAACATCTTGGGCCGCGTGTTTAGAAGTGTCGGTTAATTCAGCGCCTTTTTCAGCGGCTAAGTCAGCATATTCCATGCCTTGTTCTTTTAAATCGTCAAATTTATGACCGATTTCTTTTCGAGTTTCTTTTCCGCTTCTAGGAGCAACTAAAAACCCTACACCTAAACCAACTAAAACACCTTTAACAAATGATGAAAATTTTGAACTCATAAATATCACTCCTGTTAAATTATTGTTTGCTAATTACATTATAAATCAAAGCGTTTTATTGTACAAAAATAAGCCTTGAAAATGAATGATTTCTTGCAATTCATAACGATTCTTTCATAAATGTTTATGATTTTCTTAATAATTACCCTGTATCATTAGGAAGTGAATCTTTAAAAAAGTAAAATGGATAAATAAAAGAATGAATTAAACGAGGAGAATAGAAATGAAAATTGGAATTGATAAAGCTAGCTTTTTTACCCCACCGACTTATGTAGATATGGTGGAATTAGCAGAAGCCCGCGACGTGGATCCAAATAAATACTTAATTGGGATTGGACAAGAGAAAATGGGCATTGCAGATAAAGCTTATGACGTGGTAGCGATGGCTGCAAATGCAGCACAACAAATTTTAAGTGATGAAGATAAAGAAGAAATCGATATGGTTTTATTTGCCACAGAAACGGGCGTCGATTTTTCAAAAGCGGGCGCTACCTGGCTCCATGACCTCCTAGGCATTCAACCTTACGCACGCTCCATTGAATTAAAACAAGCTTGTTATAGTGCGACAGCGGGGATTCAACTCGCGATGGGCCATATTGCCTTACATCCTGAAAGCAAAGTGCTTGTTTTGGCGAGCGATATTGCAAAATACGGAGTAAATACAGGTGGAGAACCTACCCAAGGTGCTGGAGCAGTCGCTATGTTACTTTCAGCCAATCCAAATATTTTAGCGCTTGAGACGGAAAGTGCTTCTTATACTGCAGATATTGATGACTTCTGGCGTCCAACCTATTCGGACTATGCGTATGTGGATGGAAAATATTCAAATGAAGCTTATTTAAATACCTTAATGGCTACCTGGAATCATTATAAAGAAAAGCAAAAGGCTGAATTGTCTGATTTTGAAACCTTATTATTCCACGTGCCTTATACAAAAATGGGACGTAAAGCCTTACAAGCTTTAGAAGATGAGTTAGATGAAGAAACTTCTGCACGTTTTAATGAATATTATGAAGCAGCGATTGTTTATAATAATATTGTCGGCAATATTTATACCGGCTCTCTTTACTTAAGCCTGATTTCATTACTTGAACAAGCAGAAAATCTAAAAGCAGGCGCACGTATTGGCATGTTTAGTTACGGGTCAGGAGCTGTTGGTGAATTCTTTGTTGGAGAATTGCAAGAGGATTATCAAGATTATTTAATGAGAGAAACGCATGAAGAGTTATTAGATCATCGAACCAAGTTATCGATTTCTGAATATGAAGAGATTCTTTCAAATCCTGTTGAAATCGATGAAGAGGGTAACGCAACAATTGACGTTCAAGAGGTCTCACCACAAAATTTCGTGTTTGTAGGGGTCGACCAACATCGTCGTCAATATGATAAAGCAAGTAACGTGAAACAATAAGGTTGGTGTGAAGATGGAAAGAGTATTTATTGTCGGAGCGAAACGAACAGCGATTGGATCTTTTCTAGGATCACTTGCAAATGTATCGGCTGCAGAATTAGGCGCTGTTGTAACGAAAGCTGTTTTGCAAGAAGCCGGTATAAAAGGCGAAGAGGTCAATGAAGTGATTTTTGGGAATGCTTTACCTGCAGGTCAAGGGCAAGGAGTCGCTCGCCAAGTTTCGATTCAAGCAGGTATTCCCGAGACGATTCCAGCTTCTGGGGTAAATATGGTTTGCGGAAGTGGCTTAAAATCAGTAATGAATGGGTATGCTTCTATTCTTTCAGGCATGAATGATGTCGTTGTTGCTGGAGGCGTAGAGTCGATGAGTCAAGCGCCTCATTTAATGCCCACAAAAACGCGTCGTGGAATCAAGATGGGTAGCTTTGAAGTCGAAGACCATATGTTAAAAGATGGTTTAACCGATGCTTTTAGCCACGAGCATATGGGAATGACGGCAGAAAATATAGCAAAAGAGTATAATGTTTCACGTGGAGCACAAGATGAATTTGCTTACCATTCACAGCAAAAGGCTATTAAAGCGCAAGATGAAGGAGCTTTTGCTGAAGAAATTGTGCCAGTTACCGTAAAAAATAGACGTGAAGAAAAAGTTGTGGATCAAGATGAGTTTATCAATCGTCAGTCAACACTTGAAAAACTCGCGCAATTACGTCCTGCTTTTAAAAAGGACGGGTCCGTGACTGCTGGAAATGCCTCTGGTCTAAATGACGGAGCGAGTGCTACTTTAATTGTCAGTGAGACTTACTTAAAAGAGCACCAGCTGACACCTTTAGCTGAAATTGTGGCTATTGGCCAAGGAGGCGTTGATCCGCAATTGATGGGCATGGGGCCTGTTTCAGCGATTCGAAATACGTTAAAACAAGCCAATCTAACGTTAGCTGACATGGACGTGTTGGAGTTAAATGAAGCCTTTGCTGCTCAAAGTATTGGTGTTGTCGAAGAACTAGCCAAAGCTGTGGGTATGCAGGCTGCAGATATTTATGACAAAACAAATATCAATGGTGGAGCGATAGCTCTCGGTCATCCAATTGGAGCGAGTGGTAACCGCGTGTTAGTAACGCTTCTTCATTTAATGAAAAAACGCGAAAGCCAATATGGTCTGGCTTCTCTCTGTATCGGTGGCGGTATGGGTGTTAGCATGATTTTGAAACGACCAGAAATATAAAAAATAATCGATAAAAAATCTGAGTAAAAGGGAAGTATGTAGTGAACCCCAAAAGTTGGAGTTTATTTAATTGAATATTATGCAACGAATTGAGTGTCTTGTTTTCGAAATGCAATCGGAGATAAGCCACTCAATTTTTCTTTAACTCGTTTCGTATTATAATTGTGAATATATTTCTCAATTTTACTTTTTAGTTCTGTGTATGAAACAGTTTCTTCCCCATAATACATCTCTTGTTTTAAAAGTCCAAAGAAATTCTCCATTGGAGAATTATCGATACAATTCCCTTTGCGTGACATGCTTTGAAATATTCGATGATCCTTAAGAGTTTTAACCCATGAGTCATGCTGATAATGCCAGCCTTGATCGCTGTGTATAGTGGTTCGGTATGGCGCATGTTTCTCGACAATTGAGAGAGCTTCTTTTAGGGGATCGATCGCAATATCAAGCGTCGGACGATTAGATATTTTATAAGAAATAATTTCTCGGTTATAGAGGTCCATAATGGGACTCAAATATAATTTTTGATCCTTTAAACATTTAAATTCTGAGACATCTGTCACCAATTTTTGTAAAGGAATAGGTGTATCGAAACGACGGTTCAAACGATTCTTCGCTATTTTTCCTACTTGGCCTTTATATGAGTTGTATCGACGTTTCTTATTGGAAAATTTCGTACACTGAATTCCTAATTTCTTCATAATTCGTTGAACACGCTTATGGTTGATGGAATACCCTTGATCTTTTAATTCAAGTGTAATGCGTCGATAACCATAGGTTTCGTTTGAATCTTTAAAGATTTTTCGAATCAGTTCTTCGAGATCTTTATCTTTATTTTCTTCATCTCTTTTCGCTAAATGATAATGATAGGTCGCTTCAGGTAGTCCTGTAACTGTTAAAACATCTTTTAGTTTAAAGCCCTCTTCAGTAAGCTCAAAGACTACTCTTGACTGTTGTTTTCGCGAGGGTCTTTTAAGCCCCGCGCTTTTAACTTTTTTAGGTATTCCAGCTCAATTCTTAAATATTCATTTTCTTTCTTCAATAATTCTATTTCAGCTTCTGATGTTGGTAACTTCTTTTGTTGATTCTTTTTCTTCTCTTCTGAATTTGATTTCGTCATTTTAGGCGGTCTCCCTATTGGTTTATTCAGACCGGGAGCTCCTTCTTTTAAATAACTTCGTCTCCAGTTGGCGATGATAGATGGTTCAGATATGCCGAAGGCATTCGCTGTATCTTTATAGGAAGCTCCAGTGTCTTGTTTAAATTTTAAGACATTTAGTTTGAAATCTAAAGGGTATTTCTTTTTAGTCTTTTTTGTTTGAAGACCTTCTTTCCCATATTCTTGATATTGATTGACCCATTTTCGAATCAAAGAAGGCCCCGACACCTGATACTTTTGAGCTAATAAATTAGTCCCTGAAGTCCCTTGAAGATATTCTTGTACAACGTTCAGTTTAAATCCATATGAATACTTTTTTTCCATAAAAATAACCCCCGTTAAGTTAGATTTTTCACTCTAACTTTCGGGGGTCACATCAGTAACTTCCTATACTCAGATTTTTTATTTAAATATATTTGTTAATGAAAGCGTTGACAACAAGCGGAGGGTTTAGTAAAGTAAAATTAATGTTTTATACTTAATTAAAAGGAGGTGATCTGTCGTTTCTGTTGTCCGTAAAAGACAGTTGTGGTGAGGATCGTAAAGAATGTTGCAGATGTTAATGATTCAAAAATGGGAAGCTTTTTCTTGTCTTCCTGAAGCAGACATTTTTGAATTTTATCTCCTCTAATCCCCTTTATATGAAGAACACATAATCAATGCCTTTTATTTTACATATTCAGTCAGCATTAGAGGTAAAAAGACAAGGAGAGACATGAATGAACAAAAAGAAAAGACAAAAACAACAAAATTTTTTATTAGTTCTCGTTCTTTTATTTAATATTGTTACTCAAGCAATAACCCCAGTTGTTGCCTATGCAGAGGCATCCGAGGAGGAGCCAGCGGAAACAGCTATTGAAGAACCGGTGGCGGAAGCAACAGAAGAGGTTGACCCACCAGCAGAAGCTGAGACTTCAGCTCCTGTAGCCAATCCTGAAACAGAAACCCCCCTAGAATTATTATCCATTGCCGACATTAAAAACCAAGAAACTGAGGCTATTTTAACAAAAGGGATAGTTACGGCAACACTAAACAATGCGTTTTACATTCAAGACGAAACAGCGGGCATTGCGGTGCAGCCTGCCGAATTAGAGGTTGCTGTTGGAGAAGAAGTGACCGTCAGCGGCCAACTCGTAGCGGAAGCTGGAGGGAAATCTATTGAGGAGGCGACCATTGAAGAAGTTACAGAGGCGCCATTGTCTTTGGACCCTCTTTTAGTAACGCCTTTAGATTTTGACCAGCATCCAGCTGAATTAGTGGCTGTGGAAGAGGTGACGATACTCACTGCAGATGAAAAAGACCAAGAAACTCGTTACCTAGCGGCGGATGCGGTAGGGACCGAATGGGTGGTTCAAGACGAAAATAAGAACTTAAATTTAGAGATTGGGGAAACTTATGAAGCCATTACGGGTATTGTAATGAGCGTAGAAGGTGAATGGCAGTTAACCCCTCGGGCTATGGAAGACATTGTTCCTGCGCCTCAAGAAGGGCCGAAGCCGGTCGTTGAAGATGAAATGGACGAGGAAGAACTCGTTGCTGAAGAAACAGAACCTGTAGAAGAAGAGAGAATAGCGGATGAAGCGGCAACTCCAGAAACAACCGGAGCTGCAGATGAAGAATCGTCAGAAATTTTACAAGCCGCTGAAGATTTCGATTTGTCATTAATGCATATGAATGATACCCATGCTCGGGCGGAAAATTATCCGAAATTATTGACGGCAGTGAATGAATTCCGCGATTCTTATCCAGAGTCTCTCTTGTTCCATGCCGGTGATGTATTTTCTGGTACCCTCTATTTCAATGAATTTCGTGGACAAGCGGATCTTGCTTTAATGAATTTAATGGATATTGATGCAATGGTCTTTGGCAACCACGAATTTGATCTTGGGGATTCGGCAGAAGGGCATCAAGCTTTGGCAGAATTTGTGACGGGCGCAAACTTTCCCTTCTTAGGGACTAATATTGATTTCGCCGGCGATCCTTATTTAGAATCATTAGATACGGGCGTGAATTTAGAGACGAATCCAGCGGACGGAGCGATTTATGATAGTATCGTTTTTGAAGTTGAAGGCGAACAAATTGGCGTCTTTGGTTTAACGACAGAGGATACGTTAGATATTGCCAGTCCAGTAGCTGTAAGCTTTAATGATTATTTAGAAACAGCGGCGAATGCGGTGCAAGAATTTGAGGAGGAAGGGATTGATAAAATTATTGCCCTGACTCACTTAGGCTATGATAGTGCACCGGTTGTTGGGAATGACTTGTCACTCGCTGAATTTGTCGATGGGATTGATATTATTGTCGGTGGACATTCGCATACGGCATTAACAACACCTGTTCTTGTAAACGAAGAAACAGAAAACCCGACCGTCATCGTGCAAGCGGGTCAGTATGGTGAACATTTGGGGACATTGAATGTTACCTTTAACGAAAACGGTGAAATCATCGATCATGCTGGTGAATTAGTCGATACGACAGAATATGCTTCAGATCCAGCAGCTGTCGAAGTTTTAGCCGAATATCAAGACCGTGTAGAAGAAATTAATAATGAAGAAATAGGGGCGGTAGCTGTTAAAGACCTGCCGAATCCAAGACTTGGAGAAGGCGATCCAACAAGTGTGCGCGCGAATGAGACCGAGCTTGGAAACTTAGTCACGGATGCGATGCTGGAAAAAACAAAAGAACTTTATCCAGAAACGGTCATTGCTTTCCAAAATGGGGGCGGCATTCGAGCGCCTATTGACGAAGGACCGATTACTGTCGGTGAAGTGATTGAAGTCTTACCTTTTGGAAATAACCCAGCCGTTGTAGATTTAAGTGGCCAAGAGATTAAAGATATTTTAGAAATTAGTGTGAGTGAAGCACCGGCAGAAAACGGAGGATTCCTACACGTTTCGGGGATGAAATTCTACTACGATAGCACAAGTGTACCCGGCGATCGTATAAGAGCGATGTATGTGAATCAAGGAGGAAACCTGACAGAAATTGATTTAGCGGAGAGGTATCTTGTCACAACCAATGCTTTTACTGCTCAAGGTGGCGATGGTCTTGAGCCCTTTGCCGAAGCTTATGCAGACGGACGGGTTCAGGATACGGGCGCCATTGATTGGGAACAACTTCGCGATTACATGATAGAAGAAGCTCATTTAAACGGCACAGTAGATCCTGTCCTTGAAGGAAGAATTGTTGATTTGCTTGGACAAGATCTTCCTGAGGACCCAACCAATCAATTACGCGATCGGATAGCAGCGCTTGAAGAAGCGTTAGACAAACTTGAAGCGGAAAATGAAGGATTGCGCGAAGAAATTAATGCACTCCGAGCGTTACTCGCAAACTTACAAGCGGACTTAGAAGCAGGCGATATCGCACTAGCTGAACTCGAACAAAGAATGGGAGAACTTGAAGCCCGGTTAAGAGAGTTAGAAGAAGCTGCAGAGACTCCTAGCGAAGAAGCACCAGATCCAGATGAAGAAGAACAAGTTCCAGACGGTGAAGATGTCAACGGAGAAATTCCAAACGATGGAGACTCCGGAAACAACGGCACAGACCATAAAGATGTAAATGGTGATGGTTCAGGAACAGGCGGTCGAGTTTCAGATGATTCGACAAGCGATGGTAAAGAACAAACAACAGATCAAAAAGAGGGAAGTTTACCTAAAACAGGAACAACGATGATTCTATCACTGACGAGTGGCGTGACTTTATTAGTGGCAGGACTCAGTACAGAGGCTTATCGTCGTCAACGAAACAAAAAATAATTAAAAATATCGATAAAAAAAGTGCTCTCTTCAATAAAATGAAGGAGCACTTTTTGTTTTGCATTAATTTTGAATATTATCCTTTGATTCTTGATAAGCAAGTAAATCGCGGATTTCTTTTAAGTAGTCTTCTGCTGAAGGAGTTTCTTCCTCTTCTTCTTCCTCTTCTTTTTGCAAGCGCTCTGTAAGATTGTTGATTCCTTTAATAACTAAGAATAAAACAATGGCAATTAATAAGAAATCAATAATCGCTTGTAGAAAAGTTCCGTATTGAATATACGCATCGTTAAATGTAAAAGCTAAACCTTCTACACTTGCATTGCCTGATAAACCAGCGATAAATGGCATAATAATGCTGTCCACTAACGCATTGACAATGGCAGTAAAAGCAGAACCCATTACTAAACCAACAGCAAGTTCGACTACATTTCCTCGCATAATAAATTCTTTAAATTCTTCCCACAAAAAAATACCTTCTTTCATTATGATATTATCAGCATTTATATCTTAGAGAATATTTTTTTGAAATTCAAGAATAGCTGTTTATTCTTTTAGTATTGCTTAGGACAACTCTTCTAGAATCTTTTTGGCAGTTTCTGAATTCATATGTTGAGCTTCTTGTAAGCGGGTGGCGACTTGTTCAATCTGATCACCTGTTGCGCCCACTCTTACGGCAAGAGCTCGCGCTTGTAAGCCCATATGACCTTTTTGAATTCCTTCTGTAACCAGAGCTCGTATTGCTGAAAGGTTTTGCGCTAAGCCGACAGCAGCAAGAATACCAGATAATTCCTTTGTATTTGGTTCAGCGAGGAGGCGATAAGCTAACTGCGCGGTGGGATGAATAGATAAAGTTCCGCCCACAGAGCCGACGGACATTGGCAGTGTGAGTTCTCCTTGCAGATGCCCATTTTCAGCTTTTGTCCATTTTGAAAGTGAACGATATTGTCCGCTATTCGCGGCATAAGCATGCACACCAGCTTCCACTGCTCGCCAATCATTTCCAGTAACGACTAAAACAGCGTCTACTCCATTCATAATCCCTTTATTATGGGTTACGGCTCGATAAGGATCGACTGTTGCCAGTTGTGTCGCTTCGATGATGCGATCACGCACCTGTTCGCCGCTCATTGCTTGCGTCTTTAACAATTCGGGATCGATCGAGCAAGTGGCGGTTACTAAACTTTCGGTGGCATAATTGGATAAAATATTCATTAAACTGGTTCCACCTGTAATACTTTCGATATAAGGAGCGGTTGCTTCCACCATAGTGTTCACCATATTTGCGCCCATCGCTTCACTGGTATCAACTGCTAAATGGACCACAAAGAATTCGGGCGTATTATACGCCGGATCTGCTGGTAAGAGACGAGTTTCTATTTTCCGAACGCCACCCCCATAATTTAAAATTGAAGGATACGCAGCATGGGCAAGTTCTATAATTTGTTTTTCATGCTTCTGCAGAGCAGTTTCTGCTTTTTGGATGTCAGGAACGTTTTTAAGTGCAATTTGGCCAATCATTAAACGTTCTTCCATTCGTGTCTGAAAGCCCCCCGAACGAGCAATAATTTTCCCTGCATTACTAGCCGCCGCAATGACAGAGGGTTCTTCAGTCACCATAGGAATGAGCAGTTCTTTATCATTAATGACGAAATTCATCGCGAGCCCAAAAGGGAGTTCATAGTTCGTGATATAGTTTTCGATCATTTGATCAGCGACGGTGGATGGCAGCTTTAATGTTTGTTCTTTTAACTGTTCATAATCAGTGAAAGAAATAGCAGCGGCTTCCTTTAAAGCTTCGAGCTTCGCTGATCGTGATTTCTTATAAAATTTATTTAAATATCTCGTATCCATTCAATTCTTTCCTTTCAATGCCTGCTTTTTATTCATGGTCACGCTCATTAATATGTATCCGTACTTGGTTTAAAATATCAACAATATGGTCATCATCTAGTTGGTAGATCATTGATTTACCTTCACGACGAGAACGCACTAAGCGCGAATCTTTTAGCGTACGTAGTTGATGAGAAATGGCGGATTGTTCCATGCCAAGAACCTCAACAATATCACTGACGTTCCGTTCTTTTTCTTTCAATAAATAAAGAATTGATAACCGAGTAGAGTCACTAATTACTTTGAAAAATTTACTAATTGCTTGAATTTCATCTTGTTCAGCCATTGGAGCACCCCTGATTCTTCAGACTTTGTCGCCCTTCATTTTACCACTGCTTCGCGATAATGGCAAAACGTATCCATAAAAGCCAAAGAATGTATGCGCTTTATTGACAAAGGGATACTCAAGGTATAAAATGAAAATATTTTTAATCAAGATAAAAACAATAAAGAATAAATATTTCAAAATAAAGGTAGAAAAGGGGAATAAAATGTTAGATCTACAAGAAATTATTACGGATCAAGTAAGGCTGTACATCGGCGATGAAGTTCCGGACGAATATCTTAGTGATCAGTATGTGAAAGACGTCCCAGCAGTATATGCGGTAGCTTTGCCAAAAACGCATGATGAAGTGGTCAAACTGGTGCAGTTTGCGAAAGAACAAGAATTGACCATCATTGCGAGAGGCGCAAATACAGGAGTGGCGGGTGCCCAAGTTCCACTTCATGGGGAAGAATTAATTATTGACTTAAAGCTCATGAATCGCATTCTTGATTTGGACGAAGAGACCTTCACTTTAACCGTTGAACCTGGTGTTTTAGTGGGCGATATCCACCAATATGTAGAAAGTAAAGGATACTTTTATCCACCTGATCCAGCCTCTAAACATTCATCCATTGGTGGAAATGTAGCCACAAACGCTGGAGGATTGCGTGCTGTAAAGTATGGCGTGACACGCGATTATGTGCGAGAAATGGATGTTGTTTTACCGAGTGGAGAAGAGCTGACACTGGGTAGTTTAAATATTAAAAGCAGTTCGGGTTATGATCTATTAGATCTGTTTATTGGTTCAGAAGGAACACTAGGAATCACTACGCAGATTAAGTTACGTTTGCTTCCATTACCAGAAGTCACTCAAACGGTGTTAATTGTTTTTGACAATGTTTTTCAAGCAACAGAAGGAACGTTATCTGTTTTGACAAGTGGAGCGACCCCTTCAGAAATTGAATTGTTTGAAAGAGATGCTGTTTATTATGCCGAACAACATTTAGGTTACCCTCTGCAAGCTCAACAAGGCGAAGCCTTTTTACTTATCGAAATTGACGGCAATGACGGCGCTGAACTCGCTGCTCGTATGGAGATGATTACCGATGCAGTCGCAAATGATGCTTTAGAAGTTATTCCTTTAATGAAAGAAGAGGAAGCAAGAAAAGCAGAATTAATTCGCGACAATATTTTAATTGGTTTGATGGAATATACCGAGTATGAAATGCTCGATGAAGTCGTTCCCATTAATCAATTTGCAGAATTAATTGAATACACAAAAAACTTACAAGAAAAACACGGCTTAAATGTCTTAAATTTCGGACATGCAGGCGATGGAAATGTCCATACCATCTTAATGCGAGATGATTTATCGGAAGAAGAGTGGGAAACCAGACGAGCTGCCTTACTCGACGATCTGTATCGAAAAGTACAAGATCTAGGCGGTTTACCATCCGCTGAACATGGGATTGGAATTGTGAAAAAAGAATATTTAGACAAAATGTCTGCAGACATCAATTTAAAATATATGCGTAAAATAAAAGAAGTTTTTGACCCAGAAAATCGTCTAAATCCTGGGAAACTATTTTAAATAAAGGAAAGAAGAAACGAAATCTCATATAAAAACAGCTAAGAGTCGAAAAAATATACTCTTAGCTGTTTTGTTTTTCTATAGTGGGTCACCCAGGTCATGATACAAGCTTCAACGAAACGTAATCTATATTTGTTTCGCTGAGGATGCTCTTTAATTAAACGAAACTGGAATTCGTTTCGCTGAGAGCGGTGCTACACGAAACGTAAGTCTTTTTTGTTTCGTCAAGCACAGTATTTAACGAAACATTATGTCCGTTTGTTTCGTTGGGAAGTGGTTTTACTATGAAAGATCAAAAGCAATGGATAAATTCAAATATCCTTAGAAAAACTTACCCATTTTTAAAAGAAACGAACAGGTTCGGCGATATTTTTCAGTAGTGAAATGACACTCCAAGCAGTAATGGAGCTGGTACGAGCGTTCTCACTCGGCTGAGCGGCAAAACGGATATCCGCTGTTCCTTCTTTATTTTTAACGGTAATTTCATGGATATTTGCTTTTAAGTCTGGGTCACTATGGATCACGGTGCGTGTGTTTGTAGGGCCAACAGTTGCAAGGGCTGTTGCAATGGCTACATTGATATTTTGTGGGAAGCCCTGGATCGCTTCTTTGGCTGTTCCATCAAAAATGACTTCTTTTGCTGTGGTTGAAAGTTCAATATTTTCTAAATAAGGAGCTCCTTCTAAACTTTTTGGTGACTTATAAGTATTGATCTCTACTTCAGGCTCTTCGACTAAAGTCATTTTACGCATTAAATCAAAGCCACCAATAGCTCCTGAAGGGATGTATAAAACTGCATTATTTTCTTCAGCGGTATGTTGTAATTGCTGATAAAAAATTTCTTCCACTAACCCACCAACGGACAAGGGGATAAAATCAATTCCTTGATGTAAGATCTTTTCTCCATATTCTTGGACCACTTCTACAGCAGCTGCTTCGACAATAAGATCAGGTTTTGTTTTTAAAAGACGTGAAAAATCAGTCACTACCTCGGTGTTGAACTTCTCCTGCAATGCTTCAATCTGGTTTTCTGAATGTTTCATTATTCCTACAAGCTCATAATATTCAGTTAGATTACTCTTTAGCTCTTGGGCAATCGTTGAACCAATCGTCCCTGCGCCAATAATCGCAATTTTTGTTTTAGTCATACTTATATTCCTCCTATTATAATAGGTCTCATAGCGATGATATCATAGATTTTAAGCGAATGACGCTTTTTAAAAATTAAAAACGACAGAAAAACATTTATTGTATATCGCTCGCGTGAAAAATTCGCTATAATAGAGGTAAATATAGCAAGCGGTTTCTATCATAGTAGAGGAGCAATGCCAATGAAGCGATTATTAAGTTGTTATCCGAGTGATTATAAAAATATGTCGGCAGAAGATTTAAAAACAGCCATTATTGCTAGTGAAGGACGAACGATCTTAGGAGAGACAGTGGTGACTGCTGCCCCTTTACTTGAGGGTGTTACGAATGCAGAAGTGATGACGGCTTTTGGGGCTGACTTACTTGTTTTAAATGAATTCGATGTCTTTGAAAAAGAAATAGTGGGTATGGAAACGACCGAAAATCCGATCCAACAAATAAAAGATTGGGTAGGGCGCCCGATTGGGATTAACTTAGAACCTGTCGATGAGGCGGCCTTTGTACACGACGAGCAAGTGACACTTTCTCCTGGACGCTTAGTCTCAAAAGAAAGTTTACAGGCCGCGGACAAATTAGGCATTGATTTTATTATGCTAACGGGGAATCCAGCGACGGGTGTTTCAATGGCCGCTATTGAAGAAGCCAGTAAACAAGCGAAAGAGCATTATTCAGGCTTGGTGTTTGCTGGAAAAATGCACGGGGCTGGTTTAGCAGAGGATATTATTGATATTGCTCAGCTCGAAGCTTTCGTAAGAGCCGGGGCAGATGGCGTTCTGATTCCTGCGAGTGGAACGGCTCCAGGAGTGACTGAAGAAGCTGCTTTTAAAGCAACTAAGGCTATTCACCAACTAGGAGGAGTTGTCATCAGTACGATCGGCACGAGCCAAGAGAGTGCAGATTCGGGGACAATTCGCGAAATTGGCCTCAGCAATAAACGGGTCGGTGTAGATATTCACCACATTGGCGATGGCGACTATGGGCGGATGCCGGCTCCAGAAAACATGATGCAGCTGGGTTTGACCGTTCGTGGAAAAAGACATACTTACTTCAAAATGGCCCAATCTTTAAATCGTTAACTGATTAACTACAGGAATCTCTTTAGAATGTTTTTAAAAAAATCAAAATTATTTATTGGAACAGGTGGAAAAGCAGTGGAAATTGAACAACTCAATCGTCAAAAAATTCAAGAAAGTGTGGAAGATTCAAAAGAAGATTTAAATATTGAGCTTTTAGCTGAAGTTTCTTCTACTAATGATGTAGCGAAACAATTGTTAAATGAACATGCCGATCAATTTTCTTTAATTGCGACGAATAAACAAACAGCAGGTAGAGGAAGAAGCGGTAAGTCTTTTTATTCATCGTTGGATCATGGGCTTTATTTTTCACTCGCTTTTCAACCAAATACAAATCAAATAGAAAAAATCCCTCTTTATACCATTTTAGCTGCGGCTACTTTGGTCGAAGTGCTAGAAAAATATATTGATGAACCTTTGGGTATTAAATGGGTCAATGATATTTTTTATAAAGGACGAAAAGTGATCGGGATTTTAAGTGAAATGGTCACCACAGGCATTACGCAAGAAGTACCTGGTATTGTGATTGGAATGGGTCTGAACCTGGCAGGTGACTTTACGCAAGCGGATGAGGACATACAAGCAGTTGCGGGAACCTTGTTTGGACAAGAACTTCCTAAAAACTTTAATCAAAATAAATTTTTAGGTGAATTTGTGACACGCTTTTTGATGTATCATCAAAATTTTTCAGAGGAAAAGTTTTTAACTGTCTATGAAGAACATTTATTAGGGCGAGGCCAACAAGTCTATTATATTGTAAATAACAAAAAGTACGAAGGGATTATTCAAGGAATTAATGAGAAAGGGCATTTGTTGGTGTTAAAGCCTGATCAGTCCATCGAAACGTTATATGGACAGGAAGTTCATTTTGGCAGCCAGCAATTTATGACACAAAAAGAATAAAAAATTCGTTAACGTATGCACAATGCTTCTTAACTGTGTTATACTTTTAATAGCAAGAATGAAAGCGGTTTATTTTAATGGGAGTCAGTCATTATTAAGAGAGGTTGAGAAGCTGCAGTAAAGAGGATCTATTTCTACAGTCAAAATCGATTAAGTTGTTCACTTAATACCTAAAGAAGAGGGGAAATAAATTATGGCGACTAGAAAACAATTCAAAACAGATACAATTCGTAAAGGTCATAAAGGCTTGTCCGCTTTAAAATCGCTGATTGAAACAGCTTTTTATGGAAATAATGTGCATAAAGTAAGCTCTATAGGCGAAGCTTATAACTTAGCCTATGCAATGCCTACGACGATTGCTTTGGATCAAGAAGTTGCGCATGCAGAAGAATTAGGGCTTCCTGAAGGAGCTAAAGTACTGGTAGAAAACGGCAATAGTATTGTAGGACGTACCGCTCGTGCTCGTCGGATTTCTGGAAAAGATTTAGAAGAAGATGAAAAGCTAACTAAAATTGTGATGGATGCCCTCTATGAAGCAAGTCACGCACCTTTTCTGAAAGCAGAGGCCATTGTAGGGCTTGAAGAAGATTTTATGGTCCGAGCTCATTTGATGTTGCCAGAAGAAAGAGCGAACAACTTATACTCTTGGTTAATGAACTTCCAAATTTTCAATGAAGAATATGCCAAAAGATATAAACATTCAACTGTTTATGAAGAAAATGATATTTATATTTTTTCTGATCCGGAATGGCGTCATCCAGACTATCCTAACGGTTTGGCTTATTTTGATACCAATCATAATGTGGCAATTATTTTAGGTTTACAATATTTTGGTGAATTGAAAAAAGGAACATTGACCCTTGCTTGGGGGACAGCCGCTCGACAAGGCTACGTCTCTTGTCATGGAGGTCTTAAAGAATTTAAGCGAGCCGATGAAGAGGCGCATGTTGCTTCTTTCTTTGGTTTATCGGGTTCTGGGAAATCCACTTTAACGCATGCGAAGCATGATGAGAAGTATGGAATTACTGTTCTACATGATGATGCTTTTATTATTGATCAAGAAACGGGAGCTTCTATCGCTTTAGAACCTGCTTATTTTGATAAAACGAACGATTACCCAACCGGTCATCCTGAGCAAAAGTACTTTGTTACCGTTCAGAATTCAGGGGTCACTTTAGATGAAGCAGGTAAACGAGTGCTCGTGACAGAAGATATTCGTAACGGAAATGGCCGAACGATTAAATCACGTTACAGTACACCGAATCGCGTGGACAGAATCGACGAGCCGATCAATGCGATTTATTGGATTATGAAAGATGATACACTGCCCCCTATTATTCGGGTAAAGGACCCCGTGCTAGCATCAGCGATGGGTTGTACCTTAGTTACAAAACGTTCGAGCGCAGAAAATGTCGAAAATGTAGGGGAAGTCGTTGTCGAGCCTTATGCGAACCCATTTAGAGTTTATCCGCTCGTTGATGACTATATGGCCTTTAAAAAGCTGTTCGATGAAAAGAATGTCGAGTGCTATATTATCAATACTGGGAAGTTTTTAGACCAAGACATCCCGCCAGCCGTCACCCTTGGAAGTATTGAAAATAATGTTGAAAACACAGCAAAATATACGACATTTGGACCGGTAGAAGCTTTTGAGTACGTAGAAATTGATGGTTATGAAGTGCCCTTTGAAGATGAAGAGTATCTAAAACAATTACAAAAGAACATGCAAGTAAGAATTGAGCATTTAAAAACGACGGTAGCGGAAGAAGAAGCGCCCTATGATTTACCCGCTGAAATTATCGAAAGTATTCAAACCGTTGTCGATCAATTGGGTTAGTATTTAAAAATAAAAGAAAACAATCCCCTATAGAACGGTTGTGTATTTCGTTCTGTAGGGGATTGTTTGTTTGAGCAAGTTATTTTTATCGTTTTTTAAAAGTCAATATAGGTATTTGCTAAGAAGCGACTCTTAATTTCTTGAGAGAGTTCGCGGGCTTTCTCGAGACCTAAACTGGCCTGTGCATGTGTGTATTGGCGGATCGATTGTTTGAATAATTTTTGATCTTCTTCATACAAGGCCATGAAAAGCTGATCCATCGTGGTCTGATTGGCAATATTTGTATTTTCCATTTCTGTAAAGGCGGGGATAACTAGTTCTTTAGCAATGGTTTGGTAATTTCGATAAGACAATTGACCAACTTCTTGGAACATCCACCAAGCAGAATTTGGATTATACTCTGCCATTTCTCCGATTTCAAATGCTTTTGGTAAACCTTCGCTCCCGAAATAATGCGGAATAAAAGGCGATAAATGTGAATTTGCTAAGCCAAACCAAGAAACAATCCCAATCTCGCTTGGCAAGTCACGTCTTAATTGAAAGACACTACTAAAGACAGTTCCAGCTTGCCCCACACTCGTACTGACTTCCATCCAGAATGGGTTTTTATGTGGGCCTGCTTCTGGTTCTTCGCTTAAATCATACTTAGTGTCTTCAGATGAAAGAGATAAAAGATCCATAAAATCTCTTGGAGTGAGCTTACGGTTTGGTTTAACCGTATATCTCATCTCATCTAAAGGAATATCTTCGCCCGACATAAAGTTGATTGTGTGCCATTTTCGAATCGCGTTCTCAGGGGCACCAGCGACACCATAATATTCTGAAACCGAAAATTCTTCAGAAAAGATTTCATAAAAGTTAAATGTCTTCTCTTGGTCATAAAGATCTTCTTCAATTGCTTTTTCTTTTAAACTGTCTGAATATAGGTAACGTTTTTCATCTTGGAAGTCAACTTCTTGGATACCGAAGCTGTTAACTCTAAATTCAACTTCATCATCTTCTACTCTTTTAGCGACCCAATAGCCACCAGGCGCAATTTCTAGAAAGAAGCCTTCATCAGGGTCAACCACAGAGATCGTACTGACTCCCTCGCCTCCTGCAACGGATGAAGTGGTGAAGCCATATTGTTCAATTAGTTCACCTACCATTTGGATACCGTCACGAGCATTCTGAGCACGTTGTAGTAATAAAACAGGGATATCATCCGACTGAAGACTTGCTTCGCTTTCTTCAGTATCGACGAAAGAGTAAACCCCTTGCATACCGATAGCTACTTTATTTTCGTTTACACCACCCCACCATGATTCATTTTTAAGTGTCCCTGTATCATAAGCGGTCGTAGTGTGCGTATAAGCATAAGTCGTTTCTACATTAGGAATCTTTTTACCTGAGATTAAAGTATGGGTAGCATTCTTTCCATGGTTTTTTTGGGCGACATGATGAATGGAACCAGGATAACCTGTCCAATCATTATTAACGCCTAGCATTGTATTTGAATCAATAGTCGTATATTTTCCGGCAACAACTGAAAAGCACATGTATATAATTTCCTCCTGTAAGGTTTTGTGAGTGATCGATTATTTGAAATGATTAAGCTTTCTTTAATTTAGTTCCGATGAAATAGTAGAGGATAGCACTAAAGATAAAGCAGAAAAATACAGAACCAATTGTCTGATTGACCCAAGTAAAGCGAGCAGAGACGAAATAAGATAAAGCGCCTAAGCCCCAGACGAGAATAGTTGGCCAATTAATTCCTTTGCTATACCAGTAAATACCATCTTTCTTGTCTAATTCATCAATTTTATATTTCTTATTGTGGTGGATGTAATAATCAACAATCATAATCGCAATAGCTGGTGGAAATACTGCGCCTAAATAGCCTAGAAAGACTTGGAATGTATCTAAAAAGTTTCCAGAAAAGATAGGAACTAAAGCAACTAACGTTGATAAGACCGAGATAATAAACATGGATGATTTAGGGTTTAATTTCTTTGTAAAGTTTACCGTTGAAAAACCACCAGAATAGACATTGATTAAGTTAACGGCAATTGTAGAAACAACAATCATTAAGTTCGCGACATTGCCCATCCCTAACATCGTTGCTACACTTCCTGGATCGGACATTTCAGGGTCGAAATTATTCGTTTGGATCGCCACAGCAATAGCACTGACTGTTCCAATTAAAGCAAACCAGACAATCCCAAAAGTAGCTCCTAACATAGGCGCTACAGTTGCTGATTTTTTCGTTTTTGTATATCTTGTATAATCCGCAACGGCCATAATCCAAGCGAAACCAAGAGCTGCTAAAGCATCAATTCCTACACCAAAGGGCATTCGAATGTCTGTGGGAGGCTGCCAAGCGACGATATCTGTCCAAGAGAATTCTTGGAAGATTCGAATAAAAATCCAAACAGATAAAATAGTAAGCAAAACGGTGCAAATATTTTGTGCAAGCTTAATAATTTTAGAACCACCGGCAATTGAAATAATGGCGGTTGGAATCATAATGATTAATACAGCTATAAATAATGTAATGCTTGAATGTTCTGTCCCGTAAGGAGCGAGTCCAAAAAAATCACTTAATAAATAAGTCAAAGGAATGGCAGCAATAAAAGTATTCACTCCACACCAACCAACAAATTGAAAAGCATTAAAAAATGAAGGAGCTTTACTTCCAGTAATTCCAAAGGCAGCTCTAGATATTCCCATATTGGAAATCCCTAAACGAAAGCCCATTAGACCAACAAGAGCTAAAATGATGTAAGTCACCACATTACTAACAACGGTCACAGACATTGCACCTAAAAGTCCCATAGCAGCTAAGGTTGATCCCACATACCAAGAAGTAGGGTTTGCATTTGCCACTGTCCAAGTCGCTAACATATCTCTAAATTTATAATGCCGGTGCTTATCAGGGACAGGTTCAACGACCCCATATTCTTCAAATTCGGCACTTGCTTCCGTACCTGTTTCTTCAGTCAAAAAATCATTCCTTTATTTGTATTTTTTATTAACGACTTTGAATAGTACCCCATATGTACCTCCATTGCAAGAGATATATCTATCGGGAAAATCTGTACTAAATGTTTGCCTATTGAGATAGGAAGAAAAGAAGGAAAAATTGGACAAAAAACAGGAGGTATTTCGCCTTGATACCTCTATTTTTAATGAGGCTTATTTAGATACAAATTAATCCTGAATAATTCACACCTCTAATTTTTGAGGCAGTTTTAGTTTTTAGTTCTATAA
>CAJUOQ010000030.1 GCA_910588235.1 uncultured Atopostipes sp.
TAGAGTGCCAGAAATATTGATAGATTAACAAGGCCGAGAACAACTTGACACAGACTTTTGTATCGACCTGTTTGCCCTTGAGGCTGGCTTTTGTTATAATATCTAAATGAATTTGTGTATTTTTATATTACATAGAGATCCACTGTAAAATTAACGAGGAGGTATTGAGTTGGATTTTAAACAAATAATCGCTGAAGATTTATCCACTCAATTGAGTGAGCATTTAACAACTAATGAAATTTATAATTTACTTGAAAAACCAAAAAATACGGAACATGGAGATCTGGCCTTCCCTGCTTTTCAACTCGCAAAAGTGTTTAGAAAAAACCCTGCAGAAATCGCTTCAGATATCGCGGACAATTTCTCTTCCAACATTGTTGATAAAGTAGATGTTGTCGGTCCTTATTTAAACTTCTACTTAAATAAAGGCACGATTAGTGCTGAAGTATTAAAAGAAATTATCACTGAAAAAAGTGACTACGGGAATACTGATTTTGGTGCCGGAAAAAATATTCCGATCGACATGTCTTCCCCGAACATCGCAAAACCGATGTCCATGGGTCATTTACGTTCAACGGTTATCGGGAATGCTCTAGCTAATATTTTAGAAAAAATGGGCTTCCAACCTATAAAAATCAACTATCTAGGAGATTGGGGCACGCAATTTGGTCGTTTAATCACTGCCTATAAATTATGGGGCGAAGAAGAGAAAGTACGCGCAAACCCTATTGCAGAGTTAAATGAATTATATGTCCGTTTTCACGAAGAATTAGAGAAAGAGCCAGAGTTAGAGGAAGTAGGTCGTTCATGGTTCAAGAAATTGGAAAATGGCGACAAAGAAGCGACTGAATTATGGCGCTGGTTCCGTGAAGAGTCTTTAAATGAGTTCAATATCGTCTATGACCGTTTAGGTGTCAGTTTTGATTCAACGAACGGTGAGTCTTTCTATAATGATAAAATGGATGAAGTCGTTGAACTATTAGAAGAAAAAGGCTTATTAGTCGAAGACCAAGGAGCTCAAGTTGTTCGGTTAGAAGACTATGATCTACAGCCTGCCCTAATTAAGAAACAAGATGGCGCAACATTATATATTACTCGGGATTTAGCTGCTGCTTTATACCGTAAACGTACGTATGACTTTGACCAATCTTTATATGTTGTGGGACAGGACCAAATCTATCACTTCACACAATTAAAAGCTGTTTTAGCTGAGATGGGCTATGAATGGGAAGCAGATATTCACCATATTATCTTTGGTTTAATTTCCATCGATGGTCAAAAAATGTCTACTCGTCGCGGAAAAGTTGTCTTATTAGAAGATGTGCTGGATGAAGCTGCTGTACGTGCAGAAAAACAAATTAATGCGAAAAATCCGAATCTTGAAAATAAAGATGAGGTGGCGGAACAAGTGGGCGTAGGAGCCGTTGTCTTCCATGACCTCCAACATGACCGTCGCAATGACTTTAACTTTAATCTCGACGAAATTGTGCAATTCGAAGGTGAAACAGGTCCCTACGTTCAATATACGCGAGCACGTGCTTTAAGTATTTTGAAAAAAGCAAAGATCGATGCCTCTTATTTCGAAAACGAAAAAGAATTTGCGTTAACAGATGATTATAGTTGGACGGTTATTAAATTGATTCAATCCTTTAGCAGTACGTTAGAACGTGCTTACCGTGAATATGAGCCGTCAGTCATCGCTAAACATGCTTTAAGATTAGCACAAGCTTTCAATCGTTTCTATGCGAATGTTCGTGTACTAGATGAAAATCCAGAAAGAGAGAGTCGCTTAGCTCTAGTCTATGCAGTGGCTTTAATGTTAGAAGAAGATTTACGTCTTTTAGGTGTTCAAGCTCCGGATGAAATGTAATAAATAACAACAAAAAACTGGTATTCTCCTCTGCTTTTAAATGCGAGGTTGAATACCAGTTTTTTTAATTTGATGAATTGATTGATCTTGTACTACCATGGTTGGCAAATGTTTACATGATTATGTATTTGGCCACTTATGATGATCAATAGTGATGATTGTCGAAATTTGATTCCGTCGTTTCTCTATTTTCTTTATATTTTCTGAATATTTCTTTTGCGAGACTAAAGGGATATTCAGCTCTTTTAAAGCGGTTAGATCTAAAGGTGGTGGAATTTCAGTCACCTTTTTCACTTGCTTGCCATATCTAGCGATCACTGTATTTAGATAAGTCGCAATACTGGATTGAGTAGCTTTTACTAACGTCAGATTTATAATCGATTGATCTTTTAAACCATACTGAAGAAGGGTTAAGGCTTCATCCAATACACCAATGGCTACCGCGGATGCTTTCTCTTGGTCTTCGTTATGATAATACTGTAATAATGGAAAAGCTTGCGTTTGTTGAGTTAATTGCGTTATTTTAGAATTCAGATCCGTTAAGATGAGATCTAACTGGTAAAAGTCTTTACCATTCCAAGCATTTTTCAATAGCTCAATGCTATTTTCGCCTAATCCCATAACACTTCCAGCGAACGATCTTTTTTCAACAACTGCACTTATTACAGAGATAATGTAAGATGCTCCAAAAGTTAGCAATAACATGCCTAAACCTGAAACGAGTGCCGTAGCTATTTTAAAAAAGAGCGTTTGCGCAGTATAATCTCCAATTCCTAGAGTAAAAAGAGTGAAACCTGAATAGTAAAATAGCTCCCACCCAGAAATAACTTCGTTGGTAGAAGTATTAATAAGGGCTTCCGGGTTGCCAGCGAAGAAAATAGTAACGCCGATCCACAACAATAAAACCCAATGAAATAAAGTTAATATCATGATTAAGGGACCGGTAATGTTGTATATGTATCTATTATCCAATGCCTTAATTATTTTCCAAACGGCAGTCGTTAATTTGTTGGTAAGCCAACCAGCCCCGCCATCCACCCATAACGTTGTCCACATTAAATCAATAATCGTAAAAACTGTTATACTGAATCCTAATAGATAAAACACATATGACAGCATAACCTTCCCCTACTTTCTATTCATTTATATTTTAATGATAAAGCAAGAATTTACCGAATGACAACCTGAGCACTTGATGTTCATTGTGTTGATATTTGGTACATTTTCAGCCTGATAAAATTAAAAACCATGGAAAATTTCTACTTACCTCCATCATCAATGCGTATGACAGACGGATAAGGAAATCTCCATGGTTTTTAATCATCTATGTTAAAATTTACTTTAAACGTAAAGATAAATACTAACGAACATAAAAGCTGCTCCAGCCATCACAAACAAATGCCAGATTACATGCATCCAACCATTGTCTTTTTGTCTATAAAAAATTGTTCCTATGGAATAAAACAGGCCGCCTACAAATAATAAGACAATACCTGCTAATTCTAACGACTGATATAAAGGATAGATTAAGAAAATACCTAACCAACCCATAATCAAATATAAATAAGTACTTAATTTGGGAAAACGGTTGGTCCAACCGACTTCAAAAACTAAGCCTGCAATAGCTGCTAACCACACAATAGCCAAGAAAGTATAACCAACAGCTCCTCCCACCGTTACCATTAAATACGGTGTATAAGAACCTGCAATTAACAAATAAATAGAAGCATGATCTATTTTTTGAAAAATATCTCGTTGGTTAGAAAAGCTGAAACTATGATACAAAGTAGAAGCTAAAAATAATACGACAAGACTAGATCCATAAATAATATAAGAAACCAGTTCGGCAATATTAGAATGTGGAGTTGAAATGGCCTTATCGACCAGAAAAATCATACCAATGATCCCTAAAAGTGCACCAAGCCCGTGAGTTATTGCATTAAAAACTTCAATCATGAGTTCGTTTCTTGAAATACTATTTGTCTTAGTCATACGATTAAAACTCCTCCTCATTTAATAATATCAATCGCTTCTATTTTTAATCTAATTTATCATTTTCATAATGCCTTTGCAGATCTAAATTTACAAAATTCTGTTGGCGCAAGGCTTCAAATAAAACAATCGAAACCGTATTAGATAAGTTCAAAGAGCGTATATGCGTGTCATCCATGGGAATCCGAATACAATTTTCTTCGTTTTCACGCATGAATTTCTCAGGCAAACCTGTTGTTTCTTTTCCAAAAATAAAATAATGGTCTTCCTCTGTGTCAGAATAATCGACGTCAGAATATGTATTGTAAGCAAATTTGGTCACTAAATGTAATTTTCCACCCTCAGCATATTCTAAAAATTCTTTTAAACTTCGGTGATAAGTGACTCTTAGTTCATCCCAATAATCTAACCCCGCTCGTCGAAGCATTTTATTCTCTAAACTAAAACCTAGTGGGAAAATCAAATGTAAGTGGGCATCAGTCCCAGCTACAGTTCGGACAATATTCCCAGTATTCGGAGGTATTTGTGGTTTATATAGTACAATATGATTCATTCTTTACTTCCTTCATTTCTATTCTTTTTATGATGCATTTAACACAAACAACGACCGCTTTGTTTTTAAATATTTTTCGCAAACAAGCAAACGCTTCTTCATTTCGCTGCTTTTTAAAAAAGAGCTTAGCCTAATAGTTGTGTATGTAAACTATTTAGAAAGGTCTAATTTAAGCGATCTATAGTTGTTTTTAAATGATTATTTTTACAATAATTAACTACAGTTGTAAAAGACAACCATTTGTATTAACAGAAAAACGCCTCTAAAATAGTAAGTTTTCCTTCTTCATATAGTATAACAAATTTCTTCATATATTATACTTATATTTTTACAAAAAAGAAAACGTATCGCTTCGGTTTAAAAACAGCGAAACGATACGTTAATTAAGTTATTGAGTGTTCACCATTTTATGTCAACGCATATCAGGTAACTGACATAAAACGATGGGTCAAAAGAACTTATACAGACTATGTTAGCATAGGTTTTATAGGAATGCAAACGACACATTGTTTTTTTATATCTTTTTATACGCTTTTTTATCTCTTTCTATTCGCTTTTCCATTGCTGTCTCAAAATTAATTAAAGCACTTTGGGTTCTTAAGATGGATGTTTGCGTAAACCGGTTTAAATTCTTAGCGACTGTTTTTTTCATCTCTGTTCCTTTTTTTGGTGCTAAAAAATACGCAGCGGCTGCTCCAGTTATTGATCCAAAGACAATTCCCCAGCTAATCAAATTACGCTCTCTATTTGTTTGCATATTATAATCCTCCATTTATGAGTAAAATCAAAATTTTCATTCTAATTATATAATAGAATGTTGTTGAGGTACAATAAATCACTATTTATTTTCGAAACAATAGATTCTAGCCTACATATCTATTATACTTACACTAGAATAACGTTGTATACTTTTTATGAGAAAGAGAATGATTAAAGTGAAAATAGGTGCTCGCACATTAAAGACTGGTTTTGCTATTCTTTTAGGGATGATCATTCCTCCCCTAATTGGTTTGGGAGATAGTCGGGGTTTAACCGCTTCTGCAGTGATTTTCTCAATGCAACCTTCTGTGCAAGAAACGTTTGTAAAAACACGTGACCGTTTAATTGCAAACATTATCGGTGGTATTATCGCTTTTGTGGTCGCTAGTTATTTTGGCGATACCAATATTATGGTAGCCGCTGCTTCTGCTTTGTTAATCGCTATTTTACATCAACTAAATTTAGATGATGTTATTGGTCTATCCATTTTAACTTTAGTGAACGTCATGTTAAGTTCAGGCGCAAATCTACCTTTAGTTGCTGTCCAAAGAGTGTCCGCCACATTAATCGGGGTCTTAATTGCTTTTGCTGTCAATACATTTGTTTTACCCCCAAGATATGATGTGAAGTTTTATGAAAAAACAATCAGTGCAACAGATGATACGATGAAATATGTTCGCTTAATGTTAAGAAAGAATGCTCAATTTCCAATTATGTCTGTTGATTTGAAAAAATTACGTAAAGAATTGGTGACCTTAAGAAAATATCATCGTTATATGAGAGATCCCATGTATAAACGCTTTATGACCTCACGTTATTATTCATTGCTACGGTTTCTAGTCGTCTGTCGTCAGTCGATTCGGACGAACGAAACATTATATGATCTAGCAGCCACGCTACATGGGTCAGAGAATACGTTTAATCATTTACCTACTGAATTACGAACGTTAATACGCGAACGGATGGAAACGCTCATGACTGCTCACGAACAGATCTTGCTCAAGTGGAATGGCCGTATATTACCAGAAGAAGTTAACTTTATTACTTATCGCTCTGATTTACGTCAAAGTTTTATTGAAGCTTTTTACCAAGAGGCTTCTACTGAAGAAGCGATGGAAGCTGACTTTCTAAAAGGAAATGAACTATTGAAAATTATGACTAAAATATTTGAATATGATCAAAAACTACAACAATTTAATAAATTAACGAATAGCTTCGTAAAATACAAACGCAGCGATCATATTGAACAAGAATACGATTATGATTAAGCAAAAAAGCGATATAGAGTTCAGGTAACTGCTCTATATCGCTTTTCTTTTATAAATATCTACCTGTTAATTGTTTATAGCGGTTATACCATAAATCAACGTATTCTTTCGAGAACGGCCCCCGCTCTTCTTCTATCCAACTAACAAGGATTTTGACATGTTCATTTAGTATCGGATCAATTTCATTGGGGTAATCATACTTTTTCCCATGGATTTCATATTCATCAACATCTAATAGTCTTTTCTCACCATCGGGAAAAATTTTGACATCCAAATCATAATCAATATATTTTGCGCCTTCATCATCTATTAAAAACGGAGAAGCTAAATTACAATAATAAGAGATTCCTTTTTGTCGAATCATTGTAACGATATTAAACCAATATTCTTCATGAAAATAGACAAGTGCTGGTTCTCTTGTGCGCCATCGACGACCATCTGACTCAATAACGAGTGTGTGGTCGTTACAACCGATTAATGCATGTTCAGTTGTTTTTAAAACCATGGTATCTCGCCAAGTTCGATGCAAGCTACCATCGTGTTTATAGCTTTTTATTGTAATTGTTTCTCCCTCTCTAGGTTTATTTCTCATAGATTTAACCAACTCTCAGATATTCTTTTATTTATTAGCCGTTCATAATAAATAAATCTCATCTAGAATTGTAACATAAATTGCTTGAAATAAAATAATTCCACTTTACTAGAATGGGATGTTTTACTCGTGCTGTTTAATAATCGGCGCAAATTGTTCAGCTACATCACTGCCCCACTCATTTTCAATAAAGACAAGCGATGAAAAAGAACTTTCTTCTGCATCAAAAGCATATAAAAAACCATTGATATCATTTCCATTTTCAGATTCCGCTGCTTGCACTTCTCCTGTTCCTGTCTTAGCCCCTAATGTTGGTGAAGAACCTTCTAATACATGGCCTGTTCCGTTCGGATTATCTACAACTTGAATTAATAGTTCTTTTATCGTTGCAGCGGTTTCTGAAGTCACCGGTTGGATGGATTCGGCCGTTTCTGCCTCTAATTCTAATTTTGGAAAAACGAGTTCTCCTTCATTGGCAAATGGGCTATAAAATACGATTTGATGAATAGGACTCATCAAAAGCTGCCCTTGGCCATAAGCGGTGTCCGCTAGTAAAGCTTCCGAATCGAAGGAGCCACTATTTGTGATTTGAGCAGGTTCCATCTGAATCGGTAAATCAAAGTCTTGTCCAAACGGAAATTCTTCCAGACCGTTCATAAAAGTTTCTGCACCCATTTCAAGCGCTTCTTGAGCAAAGAAAATATTATCTGAATAAACCATCGCATCTTCTAAGTCCATTTCCGTCAACTGATCACTCACACGGGTTACTTTATGATTCCCCCATGATTCATCTTTTTGCCAATCAAGGCCTGTAATGGTTCGTGTTTTATCTAAATCTGTCACACCCGAATCAAGCCCCACAGCCGCTGTAATAGCTTTAAAAGTAGAAGCCGGCGCATATCGAGCAGCGTAGCGTGACAAGAATGGTGTTTCTGGATCATCCATATACTCTTCATAGGCTTCTTGTCTAATGCCTTGAGTCATCGCTATCGGGTCATAAGAAGGTGCGCTTGTTAAAACGAGGAGTTCCCCTGATGTAGGAGCCATCACAACTGCTCCCCCACTTTTGTCTTCTAAACCATCAAAGTAAAGTTGCTGTAAGGATGAATCGATGGTTAAATGAATATCTTCGCCATCTTGGACTGGAGCTTCTTGTACCGTCTTTTTTTCCTCCCCTGACTGATCTAAAATATTGATTTGGCCACCTTTATCGCCTCTTAGTCGTTCATCAAACGTGGCTTCTAAACCAGCTTTTCCTATAATGTCTCCCGGTTGCAGCTCTGGATTTGCTTCTATATCTTCTGCAAATACTTCACCTATGTAACCAAGGAGATGTGCTCCTGCTTCGCCTAAAGGATAAGTTCGTGTGGTTGTTTCTTGATACATAACACCTGCTAGTTCAGGAGGCTCTTCTTCATCCACATACGTAAAAGGCACAAAGCTTTCGTCAGTGACCCATTCCGCAGCTAATAAATTTTCAAGCTGGTCGATTGGAGTATCGAAGGCCTCCGCAATTTCTTGTAAATGTTCTTCTCGCTCTTCTCCTTCTCCTAGTAATGCCGGATATAAACCTGCTTGTTGGGCGCTCCCCTCTCCCGCTAGTAATTCACCATTGCGATCGAATATATTGCCTCTCTCTCCCGCTGTAAATTGAATCTGGACGGTATCTCCTGGATCCATTTCTGGGAAAATTAAATGAGGAGCCCAATCGACCGCAAAATCATCTTCTGTTTCTTCCAAAGTTGTTTCATAGGATTGGGGCTCTAATTCCCCAAGAGAAGTGACGAGATGTAAATCATACCGAAGTGTGAAGTCCTCACTCTCTTCATTTTCGATCAACTCTATATTGTCAGCTGTTACATCATTGACTCCAACACCTCCATAAATCGTTTCATAACGCTCTTGTACTTCTTCTGTTGTATAATCCATTTCTTCTAAGGAAGTTGGAGATAAGGTAGTGGTCAATTGCTCATAATTTTGTGTTTCCAATGCTTCAATAAATAAGTCACTGGCTTCATTTGCTTGTTCTTTTCGTTGCTTTTCAGTCCAATATCTATAACCCAACACGAATGCGAGCAGCAGAAAAATAGATGCAATAGCAATTCCTATATACATCCATTTCTTTCTCCCTGGTTGCTCATTTTTCTGAAAAAAGCTTTTCATGCCTTTTTTATGCCTCCATCTCTTTTAAAACAAGGTGATTTCAATAAAATTCTTCCATATTTTCTTCTGGATGGTCGGAAAAGTATAATGATCAAAGTCATCAGGATGCACCCACACACAATTTTCAGGCAAGTCCCCCGTCAGAATGTGATCTACTTTTACGCCATCATAAATTGAAACGGTCCACTTTAAATGACTAAAAACATGTTCAACTACTCCCACTGTCTGCGGAGCAATGGTTACTGGTACTTGATAATTTTCTTGGACATATTCTTCGATAAATGCTTGTTGCTCTTGATCCAAGTCTTCCAAAATAACTGGCTGAAACGGCTTCCAGGTCCCATCCGAAATAATTTTCTCTACATTAATGAGTGGAAATTGCCACATATTTGCTAGGAGTCCTTTTTCGGGACGTCGTTCAAGTAAATATTCGCCTTGTTCATTTTGAATGACTAGAGCAACATAAGTCACTGGCTTGGGTTTATTTTTTGCTTTCTTCACCGGATATTTATGCCAAGTTTCATTAATATAGGAAGCATTAAATTCCTTCACCGGTGACATCTCTGGAAAATAATTTTTAGGCGTACAAACTGTACGACCTAAATCCATCAAGGCTTGATTAAAATCACCTGGGCGTTCTTCATCGATTAGATATAAAGCGACCGTTTCAAATACTTTGCGGTTTTTAGCTTTCGTAATATCTAAATCAATTTCAAATAAACGACTAAGCACACGCATCAAATTCCCATCAATAGCCGGCGTTGGTAAACCGAAAGCCATACTGCTAATTGCGCCAGCAGTATAAGGCCCAATGCCTTTAAGTTTTAACATCTCTTTTGGAGTATCTGGAAAAACCCCATCATAATGCAGCATAATTTGCATAGCGGCTTCTTTTAAATTACGAGCTCGTGAATAATACCCAAGTCCTTCCCACATTTTCAAAACTTTATATTCAGGGGCTTCCGCTAAATCTTTGATCGTTGGAAAAGCTTCTAAAAATCTTTCAAAATAAGGAATGACGGTATCTGTCCTCGTTTGTTGCAGCATAATTTCTGAAATCCAGATAGCATAAGGATCTTTGGTTTCCCGCCATGGAAAATCGTGCTCAGCTTCTTGTTGATCATACCAATCAAATAAAATCTCTTGGAAAGCTTTGATCTTGTCTTCAGACCACATTTCAATATTAAATTTTTCTTTTAATTCTTCTTTTGTATACTTCTTTTCAAACAATTATTCCATTTCCCTCTCATCAAAATAACGATTAATTAATTCATTTGGATAGCCCTTTGAGTACATATAAGCTCTTAGTCTTTGGTTTAACTCATAACCTTCATACTTTCTAGCATAGCGCCGATGCGCCTTATTAGCTTGTTTTTCTAGGGCTTGATATTCTTCTTCTGTATCTTTTTCGGTGTCAATCGCCGCCACCGCTTGGTCAGCAACTTCAAAACTATAGCCTTTATTGACTAAATATTTTTTAACCTTTTGAATCGTTTCGAATTCAGAGTTGTTTTTTGTTTTCGACCATTTCTTTTCAGCTAAATCAATCGCATTTTCTAATTCTTGTTCCTCTGGATATTCGTCAAGAGCCGTTAAAATATGCGGCTCAGCAACACCTCTTTGTTTTAATTCCTGCTCAATATTCCGCGGACCTTTTTGATTCACATTGGCCATCGATCGAACATAACTTTCAGCATAAACTAAATCATCTAGAAGTTTTGCTGTTTTCAAGTCAGAAAGAATACGCTCGCTATAATGCCCGAGCTCATTTTTGAACAAATAGTCTCGTACTTGTTTCTCCGTTCGTAACGAGTAACTGAGGTAATTGAGTGTTTTTTGATACGCTTTATAAAAAGAATCTTCATTTTCAATTTTTTCTTGTAGTTCTTTAGGGACATGCAGTCCTTTTTTTAATTCAAAACGAATTAAAACTTCTTCATCGACCCCAAAAGCAAACGTATCATTCACATAAATATTATAGCGTCCTTTTCTTTTTTGAGGTTCAATTTTCGAAATCATTCGAAACGACTTAACTTCTTGCGTCGGCATTTCTTTTTCTGTTTCTGATCTTTTAGTGGATACTGTTTTCTTAGCAGTTTTCTTTTTAGACGGCTTCGTTTTTTCTGGTTTTGCTTCTTCATTTAAATTTATGAGTTTGTTTTCTTGGTCCATTCATGATCACCCTTTAATTCTGTGCCTTTATTGATCAACCATATAATTTAACCAGCCGATATCTTTAGCGTAACCTTCTATTTCATATTCTTGAGTTTCTTTATTGAACGCTTGATTGGAAATTAAGGTCTCTCTTTTTAACTGTGCCAAGAGATCTCCACGATCAGCCGGTATCGAATAAGAATAATATTCCAATTGTTCTTGAATAGCTGCTTCAATTCTTTCTAAAAGTAATTCTTGGTCAGTGGGATCAAGTGCTGAGATAATCACATTTGGAAAGAGCGTTGGGTAAAATTCACCCTGCACGAGATCTTTTTTATTATAAACAGTCAACATTGGAATAGTATCCATTTCTAAATTTTTCACAATTTCTAATACCGTATCTTCATGGCTTTCGATATTCGGAGAAGATGCATCCACGACATGTAATAATAGATCAACATCTCTTGTTTCTTCCAAAGTCGATTGAAAAGCTTCAATTAATTGCGTCGGTAAATCTTGTATAAAACCAACAGTATCCGTTAAAGTCACTTGCAGACCGGATTTCAACTCTAATTTTCGTGTAATCGGATCTAAAGTCGCAAATAATTCGTCCCGTTGATACGTTGTACTATCTGTTAAAGCATTCAACACCGTGGATTTACCAGAGTTGGTATAACCAATTAAACCAATCCGGAATAAATTACTTCGTTGACGTTGTTCCCGACTTCTATCCCGATGCTCAGCCACTTTTTTCAATTCTCTTTTAATTTCAGTAATTTGTCGATTAATATGACGACGGTCTGTCTCTAGTTTTGTCTCCCCAGGACCTCGTGTCCCAATACCACCACCAAGACGTGACATATTAATTCCATGTCCAACTAAACGTGGAAGTAAGTAGTTTAATTGAGCGAGTTGCACTTGTAAACTACCTTCTTTACTCGTCGCTCTTAAAGCAAATATGTCTAAAATAACTTGGATACGGTCTAAGATTTTAACATCAATTTCTTCTTGAATATTACGCACCTGACTTGGTGATAATTCCTGGTTAAATACAATAGTTGAAGCATCTAATTCCTCAACTAAATGTTTCAATTCTTGCAATTTCCCTTTTCCGATCAACGTACGATTATCGACTGTTTCTCTTTTTTGAGTCACTACCCCCACAGGTTCGACCCCTGTATTTTCAACAAGCTGGGCTAATTCATCAAGTGAGTAGTTAAAGCCTTCATTTGATTCAGTTGTTTGCACAGCAGCTAATACTGCTTTTTCATGTGGTCTTTCCATATTATTCATCCTCTAGAAATCTTTTTATTTTCTCTAAACTCTCTGCTTCTTCCTCTGGTTTTAGTACCAAGTCATACCAATAAACATTTTCAAAACGGTTTCGAAACCAAGTTAATTGTCTTTTAGCGTAGCGTCTAGAATTTCGTTTAATCAGCGCTGTTGCTTCTTCCAGAGTGGTTTCTTCATTAAAATAGCCAAATAATTCTTTATACCCAATTCCTTTTGTACTTTGTCTCTCTGGCTCTGGTCCTAACTCTTCCCAAAGTCTACGCGCTTCTTCGAGTAATCCATTTTCCATCATTAGGTCTACTCGTTTATTAATCCGTTCATAAAGCAGTGGTCGATCGGTATTTAAACCAATAATAAAGGCATCATATTCCGCTTCTTTGTTTTTCTTTTCATTTTGAAAAGCTGAAAAGAGCTGGCCTGTTTCATAATAAACTTCTAATGCTCTAACCACTCGACGAACATTGTTTGGATGGATTTTCTCAGCAGCTTTTGGATCAATTTCATTTAACCGCTGCCATAGTGCTTGATTTCCTTCATCTTCAGCGAATTGTTCTAATTCACTCCGTAAAGCGAGATTTGGTTCAGCTTCACTATGAGAAACCGGATATAATAAAGACTCAATATATAAGCCCGTACCACCTACAATAATTGGGAGATGATTTCTTTTAGCAATTTCTTCAATTTTTTTCCCCGCATCTTCTTGAAAGTCAGAAACCGTGTAGGATTGATCCATTTCTTTAACATCAATTAAATGATGAGGAATATCGCCCATTTCTTCCGGGGTTACTTTGGCTGTTCCAATGTCTAAATGTTTATAAACTTGCATTGAGTCGCCACTAATAATTTCGCCATTAAATTTTTTTGCTACTTCTAGACTAAACGATGTTTTCCCAACGGCTGTTGGTCCAACAATCACTACAATTTTTTCTTTCATGTTTGCGAATGTTCCTCCATCAATCTTTCTTCGTTCTCTATTACTTTCCTTATTATAACATAGGAAAAAGCTAATTTCTTTCATTTGGGATAGTTCATTTCCTTTTTAAATTGCTAAAAAACAACAGAGAATCCATCAAAAAATACCGAAAAAGCATAGGACATTTACTGGATCCTATGCTTCGATTCCATTATTCGAGATTTAAATTCGAATCTTTACTTCGAATAAATGTTTACAGCGCGGACAACGAGTTTTATGGGTACCTGTTTTCCGTGGTAAACGTAAAGTTGTATGACATTCTGGACATTTACGATAACGATGTGAGCAAATATCTTTAAATCTTCGAGTAACCATCTTCCATTTTGCTTTTGTTGAATGGACAAACTTCATAAACTTTTGATTTTCTGCTTGTCGCGCTAAGATATTTTTAGAAAAAGCGCGGTACAGAATCCAGAAAAGAAAGATGAGTAAAAAGATATTCAAGAAGGGAATTTTCACAAAAAGTTGTAGCAACTGTAAGACAATAAAAAGAATACCACTTGCGATATATAATTGATCTACCCCATAACGACCATACATAAATCGGGCAAGTTTCCATTTCAAATTTTTAAACATTTTATAACTCCTCAATAAATACTTCATCTAAAGTATCGACTCTATGGACAGGTAAAGAAAAAGCATAGAAAGAATCACTCCTTCTTATGCTTTCAATATCTTTAGTGGACAGGTGTTTCATTCATAATATCTTCAAGTAAATCTTCGTTAAACGTTTGGGCTTTTAGCATTTGGATTTCATGGGCATAAGGCGCTTTTTTATTTTTCTTGTCTTCCCCAACGAAAGGCGTTTCTAAAATTTTCGGTAGATGCGTTAAAGTTGGATGATGCACGACATAATTCAAAGCATCAAAGCCAATTTCGCCAAAGCCAATATTTGCGTGACGATCTTTTGCGGCTCCTTGAGGATTTTTAGAATCATTGACATGGATAACTTTCAAGCGATCTAAGCCAATGATACGATCAAATTCATCGAGTACCCAATCGAAATCATCGCGGATTGGATAGCCCGCATCACTTGTATGACAAGTATCTAAAGTAACTGATAATTTATCCTCTAAATCCACTCGTTCAATAATCTGGGCAAGTTCTTCAAAAGAACGACCGATTTCTGTTCCTTTGCCCGCCATTGTTTCTAAAGCGATCTGCACATTCTGTTCCGGCGTTAAAATCCGATTCAACCCTTCGGCAATTTTCTCAATACCTGCTTCAGGCCCTGCACCTACATGAGCACCAGGATGCATGGTCATCTGAGTAGCACCAATCGCGTCTGCTCGTTTAATTTCATCTTGCATAAATTCAATCGCAAACTCGAAATTATCCGGTTTATACGTATTGCCTAAATTTACAATATACGGCGCATGAATGACAATATCTTCTAAATCAATATTGTATTCTTCCATCGCTTCATGGGCTTCTGGTATTTTCAGATCTTCAATTGCACGGCGACGTGTATTTTGAGGAGCCCCTGTATAAATCATAAAAGTATTTGCATTATAGGATACTGCTTCTTTCACTGACCCCAATACAGAATGGGGAGCTTTCATACTAACATGTGAGCCTAAAAGTACCATTCAATTTCTCCTTTAATTATTTTCTTCATCTTCTTCTGTATCTTCCGAAGTAGTTGTTACTTGCAACGAAAGTTCTTCAAGCTGTTTGTCCGATACAACTGTTGGTGCATCTGTTAATGGATCTGCTGCTCGTCCATTTTTCGGGAACGGAATAACTTCTCGAATATTTGGTTCTCCCGCTAAAATCATCACAAAACGGTCCAAACCTAAAGCAATTCCTCCATGCGGTGGAAAACCATATTCAAGAGCTTCGAGTAAGAAACCAAATTGATTTTCTGCTTCTTCTTTGGTAAAGCCTAAAGTTTCAAACATTTGCTCTTGCAATTCTTTTTCATGAATACGTAAAGAACCGCCTCCTATTTCGTAACCATTTAAGACGATATCATAAGCTTGCGCATACACTTCTTCTGGGTGAGTCGCTAATTTTTCAATATCTTCTTCTTTTGGTCGCGTGAATGGATGGTGGGCTGCTACATAGCGTTCTAATTCTTCATCATATTCCAATAATGGCCAATCAATGACCCAAACAAAGGCTAATTCTTCAGGGTCATATAATTCTAATTCTTTTCCTAAATGAACACGCAAAGCACCTAATGCTTCAGAGACAACTTGTTTTTCATCGGCAACAAATAATAACAAGTCTCCTTCTTCAGCATCCATCGCCTCGAATAAATTATTTTGTAGTTCTTCATCACTAAAGAATTTAGAAATTGGTCCTGTCAGACCTTCAGCCGTCACTTTCATCCACGCTAAGCCTTTCGCATCATGTACTTTAGCTATATCTTCTAGCGCATCGATTTGTTTACGAGTAAAGGCATCTGCTCCGCCTTTTACAGCTAATCCTTTGACGGCGCCTCCCGTTTCAAGAGCTGAGGTAAATACGCGGAAATCAGAATCTTCAACAACCGCTCCGACATCTTTTAATTTCATGTCAAATCGGATATCTGGTTTATCACTACCATATTGTTCCATTGCTTCGTCATAAGTGATCATTGGGAAGTCTTCTGTTATTTCAAATCCTTTTACTTCTTTGACAACATATTTTAACATGTCTTCTGTCCCTTGACGGATTTCTTCTTCCGACATGAAGCTTGTCTCAATATCTACTTGTGTAAATTCTGGTTGTCGATCCCCTCTTAAATCTTCATCACGGAAACAACGTACAATTTGATAATAACGGTCAAAACCTGATCCCATCAATAACTGTTTAAACAGTTGAGGAGACTGTGGTAAAGCGAAAAACTCGCCTGGATGTACACGGGAAGGAACGAGATAATCGCGTGCGCCTTCTGGTGTAGATTTCGTTAAATAAGGTGTTTCAATGTCGATAAAGTGATCATCATCTAAGAAATTATGGATTGCTCGTTTCGTTTTGTGTCGGATACGAATGTTTTCTTGCATTCGTGTTCGACGTAAATCGAGATAACGATATTTTAGTCGAATATCATCCGCAACATTCAAGTCATTCTTGATCTCGAAAGGTGGTGTTTTTGCTTTGTTTAAAATTTTGACAGCTGCTGCTTCAATTTCAACTTCTCCTGTTGCCATATTTGGATTAGCTGTACCTTCTAAACGTTCGACAACGGTTCCTTCCACCTCAATCACATACTCTGCTCGTAGTGTTTCAGCAATTTCTAAAAGTTCTGCTTTCTCATCGGCATTAAAAACCACTTGGACAAAGCCGGTGGTATCCCGTAAATCAATGAAGATCATTCCACCAAGGTCTCGTCTTTTTTGGACCCAACCATCTAATTTAACTGTTTTTCCGATATGTTCTTTTCTGATATGTCCACAATATATTGTTCTTGTCATTTTCTATTCCTCGCTTGCTAATTTTTGTAAAGTTTCTTCGTAAATTTTTCTAAAATCGTCTCCATAAATCGTATCAAAATCTAATGAAACTTCTTTTCCAGTTTCTAATAGCTTCATATTTATTTTCCGATCTTCTAATTCTTGACTACCTAACGTAAAGACTGTTTTAGCATTTAATCGATCCGCTGTTTTGAATTGACTTCCTGGTTTACGACCGACAAATTCACGTTCAGCTGTTAAGCCATGTTTTCTTAAAGCCATGACTAACTTTAAAGCTTCACTGTTCACTTCGTCACCGATAGTGACAACAAAAGCATCTAATTGCGTAAGCTTTGGAAAATCAAAATCTGCGCCTTCTAATAACATAATTAATCTTTCTAAACCAATGGCAAAACCAAAACCTGGTGTCGTTGGTCCGCCTACTTCTTCAACTAACTGATCATAACGACCGCCTGCACAAATTGTTGTGTTTGCGCCAAAGTTCGGATCATTTGTAATCACTTCAAAAATAGTATCATTATAATAATCTAAACCGCGTACCATATTTGTATCAATCTCATAAGGTATCTCAAGCAATTCAAGCATTTCTTTTACAGCTTCAAAATGAGCCTTTGATTCTTCGTCTAAATAATCTAAAACAGACGGTGCATCTTTTACAATTTCTTGATCTCTTTTATCTTTACTATCTAATACTCGCAAAGGATTTTTGTGTAAACGTTCCTGTGAATCTTCACTCAGCTCATCCATATGCGGTGTTAAAAATTCAATTAATGCTTCGCGATAAGCTAATCGAGATTCGGTGTTACCCAAAGAATTAATCACTAAAGATAAATTTCGAATCCCAAATCCTTTAAATATTTCCATCGCTAAAGTCATCGTTTCAACGTCAACAGCTGGGTTCTTACTGCCGTAAACTTCCACTCCAATCTGGTGGAATTGACGCATACGACCACTTTGCGGTCGTTCAAAACGAAACATTGGACCTTCATAATAATATTTCACTGGTTTATGATACTCGGGGCCATATATTTTATTTTCAACATAAGCGCGCACTACCCCCGCGGTTCCCTCGGGACGTAACGCTAAATGGCGGTCTCCTTTATCATAAAATTCATACATCTCTTTTGAGACAATATCACTTGTTTCACCTACACCGCGAGCAAATAGTTCAAATTGTTCAAAAATAGGTAGACGTATTTCTTGATAGTAATACTGTTTCAATAGGTCTTTAATTTTATTTTCGACATACTGCCATTTATTGGTTTCGTCTGGTAAAAAATCAGCAGTTCCTCTAATTTTTTGATATTTCATTGTTTTCCTTCCCCTCGATTTTCTATTATATATAAGCATTAAAAAACGCCCCTATTCTTTCGAATAAGGACGCGTTTATTTATTATAGTCCAAGCACGTGGTACCACCTTGATTTGGAATGATGAAAAACTTCCTTCTGGCCACTTCATGACGAACATGAAATCACCATCATTGGTTTTTCTCATGTAATGAAACTTATGGAATCACTACAAAATATTCCCTCTTCGTTAACGCCTTTAACGTGACAGCTTTTTACTGCCAATCCTCAAGAATGTCTTTCCATTTACAACTTATGACTTCTCTCAACAACGAAGCCTTTTCTGTAATAAAAGTTTTGTAAATATACTTTTTCTATCACTGGAAGCTTATTTTATTAACTCAACTTTACTAAATTCTTAGTGAAATGTCAAAAGGAATTTCACACGGCGAGACTTAATTACGGCAGTTGCATTAACAAACTAATCAAAGCTTGCTATAATATTACTTATATAATAGTACCGTTTTCAACTAGAAAAGGAGGCTTCATAATGTCCTCGGATTCTTTATCAGATAAATTAAAAAATAAGTTACCCAAAAAGAGTGTTTTTATTACTTTTTTTATTGTCTTAATCAGTTTAACTTTTGGTGCAATGGTTGCCTTAGCCAACGAAAATACAGTTGTTGTTGAAACGGATATATTAAACGTACGTTACGGTCCAGGTCTTTCCCACGGTGTGATGACCCAAGTGGAAGAAGATGACCGACTCTTTCTTTTAGGTGAAGAAAATAAATGGTATAAAGTTCGCCTAGGAGATGATCAAGTTGGTTGGGTAGCTAGTTGGTTGGTTGATTCCAATGATGTTATTCAAGGAGACCAACAATTTGCACGCGTAACCGGCGAAGCCGTTAATATTCGTCAGTTTTCAAATACGGATTCTGAAATTTTAGGCACGGTTTATCGCGATACCGAATTACAAGTCCTTTACCAAGAAGGTCAATGGTATCAAGTCCTATACATGGGGCGTGTTGCTTGGATTCATGGGGATTATATTGAAATGATTGATGCTGCTCCCGCAGAAAATGTGCAAACAACATCTGAAGCTGTTTCTGATTCTTCAGTGGTTGTGATTGGAGAGGCTCCTTCAACAAATATCCGCAGCGAACCTTCCATGTCAGGTGAAGTGATCCACCGAGCAGACCCTGGTGAACAATTCGAATATATTGAAAGTGCCGGTGATTGGTACCAAATTCGAGTGAATGAACATCAAACAGGTTACGTTTCTGGTACTGTAGCAAGTATTGGTACAAAAGAAGATGTTGAAGAAACGGATGCGGCCGAAACAGAGTCTTCGCAAGCTCAATATGCTCGAACCGCTACAAACTTAGCAGAAGCAACCATTGTTGTGGATGCAGGTCATGGGGGTCATGATTCAGGTGCTATTTCAAGCAATGAAGCGATTCAAGAAAAAGATATTGCGCTCAGTACGGCTCTATTACTCCGCAATCGTCTACAAGATGCTGGAAGCAATGTTATTCTTACTCGGTCGACGGATGATTTTATTTCATTAGATCAACGGGTTCAAACCTCTCATGCGCATCAGGCAGATTTATTTATTAGTTTACATTATGATGCGGTTGAAGTGACAAACACAATGAACGGCACCACGACTTATTATTATTCTGAAGATGATCTTGACTTAGCAAACACCGTCAATCGTTACCTCAGTCAAAGTGGTCCATTAGATAACAATGGCGTTCGTTTAGGTGATTACTACGTTTTACGTACGAACCGTCAACCGGCTATCTTACTCGAGTTAGGCTATATGAATAGTCAAACGGACCTTCAACATATTGATACGGAAGCTTATCAGTCCACGATTGTGGAAGTTATTTATCAAGCGTTACGCGATTATTATGGACAATAAGTAAAAACCAATAGTCAATACAATAAACTCAGCGAGCTAAGCGAATTCAATGTAGAATTCTCTACTCGCTGTGTTTTTTAATATTTATATCGAAAAACAAGAAATCATCCTAAGATTCGTAAATAACTATCCACTATAGAAACTTTCACCTTAGACATAGTACATGTCCATAATACGAAAAAAAGACCATACATTATTCATGTATGGCCAAAATATTTTGTTTATCTATCTATTTGGCAATGAGCAATTTAGGGTTGGTCCATCAACAGCAAATACTATGGAGTCAAAATTATCTAGGTTCTACAGTAAATGCTGCTACCCAAGTCATATTTAAAACAACACCATTCCCATTATTATTATTATCTATTCTATTTGCTACAAGGTTAGAATATGTAGCTGATAACCCTCCTGCTCCTGCTACAGCGGGTCCTATGCCGGGTACTAGGACTCCAAGTCCTCCAATTGTAGAATAACCTAAAGCGTAATTACGAAATTGTTGAGCAGCTGCATTAGCTTGTGAGTTATTATAAATTGTACTTCTTCCCCACCAATGAGTAGTAGAAGATATATAGTCGTTTGCATATAGAGTTGGTTGAGAACCTAATTCAATAACATTTAAATTTTTGTCAATAGCTATCAGTTCACTGTCGACTCCATAATTTAATTCTTCAAAATGATCTTCTAAAGCGCTTAAATTATATTCTTCATACATCTCTTCTGAAAGTTCATTGCTTAACTGGATATGCTCTTCATTATTAACTTCTACAAATTTTTCGACTTTATTAATTAATTCTTTGTTGTCTACTTCTTCAACATCCTCCACTTCTTGCTGAGATTGTACCGTTTCAACATCAATCGCGTCTGCCGAAGCTAAGACGGTAGGACTAATAAGGGTTGTAGAAAAAACAGCCCCGTTATCATAAAAGAAACTAATTTTCGTTTATTGTTCCTACTAATCATTATAAAACTCCTTCTGTACTAAATTCATTAATATTAATGAAATATTAATGTGTATTTAACATACATGTATAAAAATAAAGAGGCAATGAATAATATAAACATTTTTACATTGTTTTTTATGGTAAGGGATGTTTACATGGTAATACCTTTCTGGTAAATTTGGTTTACATTAACTGGATTAGTAAAATACAAATGTCATTCATACTTTACATAAAAAGAGTAAATTGGAAAGCTAAATTTGCTAGCCATATTTTAAAATTTGATATACGATAATATTTGAATGGAAAATTACATGGAACAGTTTGGGGAAAAGATTAGAGAAAAAAGAAAAAGTTTAAAATTAACACAAACCGAAGTCAGCAGAGAAATAAATGTAAGTAGACAAACAATATCAAGTTGGGAAAATGGGAAAAGCTACCCTGATATTTTGACATTAATTGCTTTAAGTAATTTTTATAGTCTGTCTCTTGATTACTTAATGAAAGAGGACATTAAGTACATATCAAAAATAAAAAAAGATAATGTTAGTCTAGGTGTTCTAAAATTATTTTTTATAGCACAACTTATATTAGGAATCTCATTTGAAACACATTTTCTTATTATATCTGGAAGTGCGATAGTGGGAATATTGGGTTCTTTACTAATTTTCGGAATCTCTTTATATTTATATTCTTGTTACGGAAAATATAATAAAAGATAAAAACAAAGTATCTTTATTGGAGGAATTAAATGTTTGAAGAAAATTCAAAACTTAACAAAAGATTATTAATAGTTGCGTCAGTTGCATTTCTTATTAATATTCCTAAATTTCAAGTTTAAGTTAGTCACTTGTTATAATTAGTTTTAGTGAATTTC
>CAJUOQ010000031.1 GCA_910588235.1 uncultured Atopostipes sp.
CTTTTTGTCTACCCATCTTTATTTGGCTTTCCGAGAAACATTATACACATAGCTGTTTACTTAATAAAAAAAGAACTCTTATTTTTAACCTTAAACAAGCATGGCTATTGTTTATCTGGATTAAATTTTAAATATTGTTTCGTTAAAGCGTGTTCGAATTTACTGGTCGGTTTGGGCGTATAATATTGGGCCTCTTTTAAAGAATCGGGTAAGTATTGTTGTTTAACCCATGAATTTTCATAATTATGCGGGTATTTATACTCCACACCACGACCTAAATCTTTTGCACCTGCGTAATGAGCATCGCGCAAATGATCGGGGACTTCAGAAGCTTTCGCATTTCGAACATCCGCAATCGCGGCATCGAGCGCACTGTAAGCAGAGTTAGATTTTTCAGACAACGCCAACTCAATCACCGCATTGGCCAGGGGAATACGGGCTTCTGGAAGTCCTGTTTTTTCAGCAGCAATGACGGCTGTGACCGCACGAGCAGCGCCTGCAGGATTGGCCAAACCAATATCTTCATAGGCAATAATCATCAAACGCCGGCAAATAACTTGGAGTTCACCCGCTTCGACTAACCGCGCTAAGTAGTGTAAAGCTGCGTGTACGTCACTTCCACGAATGGATTTTTGAAAGGCTGAAATCACATCATAATGCGCATCCCCATCTTTATCATGGGTTAAAGCTTTTCGCTGTAAACATTCTTCTGCAATTTCTAGCGTAATATGAATCCGTCCATCCTCACTAGGACGCGTCGATTCCGCGGCTAATTCAAGCGCATTTAAAGCGCCACGCATGTCGCCGTTGGTGGCTCTGGAAAAATGCAACATCGCTTCTTCCTCCACCTCGATCTTCATTTCACCCAAGCCATTTTCTTTGTCGACTAAAGCACGTTCTAAACCGACTTGAATATCTACACTCGATAAGGGCTTTAATTCAAATATTTGAGAGCGGCTACGAATCGCCGGTTGGATGGAAATATAAGGATTTTCAGTTGTTGCACCAATTAATATAATTTGGCCACTTTCTAAATGAGGGAGTAAAAAATCTTGTTTCGGTTTATCTAAACGATGAATCTCATCGAGTAATAAAACAACACTGCCGCTCATTTTTGCTTCTTCGGCCACAATTTGTAAATCTTTTTTTGTATTTGTTCCTGCGTTTAGGATACGGAAGGCATATTTGGTCGAGCCCGCAATGGCACTGGCAATACTTGTCTTACCAATTCCTGGCGGTCCATAAAGAATCATCGAGGATAAACGTTTGGCTTCGACCATCCGCCAGATGATTTTTCCTTCCCCTACTAAATGCTGTTGACCCACAATATCTTGAATAGAAGTGGGGCGCATTCGATAAGCTAATGGTTGATTCAAAGGGAAGCTCCTTTCTTTATTCTTTCAGTTATTATAACATGACCATCGCTTAAATTCTAACGAACCAAACGTTTGTTCTGTAAACTAAAAAGGACGCAAATAGCTAAGAGTAAGTAGGAATTAATACGCTTCGGACATCTTTTATGTTAGAATTTAATAGATTATATTGAAGTGAGGAATAGAGGGAATAAAATGAATTTAGCAGCAATAATTAAAGAAAATCAATTACAATCCTTATTTTTTGAAGGCAATTTTGGGATTGAAAAAGAAGGTTTACGTACAGATCTCGAACAAAAGTTAGCTTTAACGGACCATCCAGAAAAATTAGGGAGCCGTTTATATCATCCATATATCCAAACCGATTTTAGTGAATCGCAACCGGAGCTTGTCACTCCCGCACGTCCATCTTTAACCGAAGCTTTTCAATGGTTAGAAGGGTTGCATGATGTACTGTTGCGCTCAATGGCAGAAGACGAATATTTCTGGCCATATAGTATGCCGAATCTTTTACCGGAAGAAGACGAGATTCCAATTATTCGTCTAAATGATCCTGACTCCATTGCTTATCGAGAGATGCTTTCTGAGCGGTACGGGAAAAAGAAACAAATGATTAGTGGCATTCATTTTAACTTTTCATTTAGTGATGATTTTATACATACGATCTTTAAGTTACAAGATGAATTCTCAGATCTCGTAGCCTTTAAGAATGATCTATATATTAAATTATCGGGTAATTTCTTGAAATATGAATGGATCTTACTTTATCTATTTGGCGCGAGTCCGTATGCGGCGGACGATTTCTATGATTCGAAATCCGCTCGTCATTTAGAAAAACCGACCGACTATGTGCGTAGCTTGCGGAATAGCTCTTTTGGCTACCATAACCATGAAGAAGTCGTCGTGAGCTATGACTCGGTTGAACAATATATTGAAGATATTGAGCAGTTTGTGGCGACGGATCATTTATCGGAAGAACGTGAATTTTACGGCAATGCGCGCTTACGCGGACCTGGCAGTAAACTGCGGGATATGTTAGAGACTGGCGTACAATATGTTGAAATTCGTTCGGTCGATATTAATCCCCTAGACCGCGTCGGACTCTCGTATGAACAGGGCGAATTTTATCATTTATTCTTTATGCTGATGGTCTGGTTAGAAAGCGAAGCGACCACTCCTGAAATTTTAGACGGACAGCGACGGAACTTACACACGGCAGACGAGTCGCCTTTTGAAGTGTCTCAGTATCAAGAAGACGGCTTAGCGTTTCTCGAAAAGATGGAGGAAATGGTCACCACCCTTTCTTTAGGAAGCGACTATGAAGACCTTGTGCAAAAAGCAAAAGCGAAGTTTGAACAACCTGAAACAACATTAGCGGCTCGAGTGTCCAATGCGATCGATGAAGAGGGCTATTTAGAACTTGGTCGTCAGTTAGGGTTAGAATACAAGGCCTATTCAGTTGACCGTCCCTATGTTTTAAATGGTTTTGAAGATATGGAATTATCGACTCAGTTACTCATTTTCGATGCATTACAATTGGGCGTCGGCTTAGAAATTATCGATCGTGCGGACCACTTTTTACGATTAACGCATGAAGATCATACTGAATATGTTCGTAATGGTAATATGACTAGCAAAGATACCCAGATTTCATATTTTATTATGGAAAATAAAACCGTGACGAAAAAGATTCTAGATGAACAAGGCTATGCGGTCCCACAAGGGGGCGAATATGAGAGTGTTGCGGATGCTTTAGGAAATTTTGAAAAGTATCGCGGCCAATCGATTGTAGTTAAACCGAAATCGACGAATTATGGCATCGGCATTTCCGTCTTCAAAAATCCACCGACGAAAGAATCTTACCAAGAAGCTTTAGAAATTGCTTTTAAAGAAGATGAAGCCGTTCTGGTCGAAGAATTTGTAGCAGGAACGGAATATCGTTTCTTCGTCATTGATGGCGAAGTTGAAGCGGTCTTACTACGCGTGCCAGCGAATGTTGTGGGCGATGGCGAGTCGACGATCAGTGCCTTAATTGATAAGAAAAATGAAGACCCACTACGTGGAGTGAATCACCTCGCGCCGTTAGCGATCATTGAAAAAGGATCGATCGAAGCCTTAATGTTAAAAGAACAAGGGTATACTTTTGACTCCGTGCCTGAAAAAGATGAACAAGTCTTTCTTCGAGAAAATTCCAATATTTCGACGGGTGGCGATTCGATTGATTTTACAGATGAGATGGATGAAAGTTATAATCATATAGCTGTAGGTATTGCTGAGGCTTTAGACGTACGAGTCACAGGGATTGATTTAATTATTCCTGATTATAACCAGCCAAGTCAAAAAGAGGCACCTGGTTATTCTTGTATTGAAGCGAATTTTAACCCAGCAATGAACATGCATGCTTATGTTTCAAAAGGAAAAGGACGTCGAGTTTCAAGAGAAATTTTAACAATGTTATTTCCTGAATTAGTACAAGAAACGAACAAAATAAATCATGAAGAAAGAAAGGATTAAAGTGAAAGATACAATTTATTTAGATCATGCAGCAACAACGCCCATGGCTCCAGAAGCGATTGAAGTGATGACACAAGCTTTAACGGAAAATTATGGGAATGCTTCAAGTGTCCATCAATTGGGCAAGAAAAACCGCGTGCTGATTGATTATGCTAGAGAAACAATGGCGAAAAGTATCGGCGCGGATCCCATAGAAATTGTCATCACGAGTGGTGGTACAGAGAGTGATAATATGGCCTTGATCAAAACGGCGGAATATTATGCGGACCAAGGAAAACATATTATTAGTACAAGTGTTGAACATCCAGCCGTTTTAAACCCGTTAAGCTATTTGGAGTCTAAAGGGTTTGAAGTCACTTATTTACCTGTCGATGAAAAAGGTCGGATTACACTAGAACAAGTAAAAGAAGCGATTCGTCCGGATACGATTCTCGTTTCCGTCATGTATGGCAATAACGAAGTGGGAACGATCATGCCCATTCAAGAAATTGGGGAATATATCGATACGCTAGAACAGCCGATTGCTTTCCATACCGACGCGGTCCAAGCTTATGGCGTTGTCCCTTTAGATGTGGAAACGTTGAAGGTCGATTTACTGAGTGTCTCTGCACATAAAATGCATGGCCCCAAAGGGATTGGCTTTTTATATGTACGTGAAGGTTTAAGTATTCCTAACTTACTCTTAGGCGGGGGTCAAGAAAATGAACGTCGTGGCGGAACTGAAAATATTCCAGCCATTCTGGGCTTTGAACAAGCGATTCAATTGAGTGAAGCGCACCAAGCAGAAAATGAACAATATCTCGCTGACTTGAAACAGAAATTTATCCAATTACTGGCTGATTCTGAAGTAGAGTATTCGATCAATGGCGATCTTGACAATAGTTTACCACATATTATTAGTTTGAATTTCCCAGCTTTACGCTCGGATTTAATGTTGATTCAAATGGATTTACGGGGAGTTGCGATGTCAGCAGGTTCGGCTTGTTCCGCAGGGACGATTGAACCGAGTCATGTCTTGGTCGCGATGTTTGGCGAAGAAGCCAATGAAATTGACCATACCGTTCGCTTTAGTTTAGGCATTGAAAACACCGAAGAAGAAATTGAAAAAGTCGTGGCTTTACTCGAAGATATTACAGTCAAATAAGCCTTTTACCACTTTTTTATATTTTATAGGATATAGCATATTTCCGAGAAATATGCTATATTATTTATGAGAAGTAGAAGAGAGGAGCTTTTAGATGTCCCCAGCAAATGAAGCAGCATTACCAGGAAGTAAGCAAAAATACCGCGTGCATCCAGACGCAAAGCGATATACTATGCGCGATAATGCTTTTATCGAGACGAAAAATGGCAACTTTCAATATGAACGAGTCCTATCCCGACAGCCAGGCACCAAGACGGCGCCTAAATTAAAAGTAACCGTTTCTAAAGACTTTACCGATTTAAAAATGTCTACAGTTGCCGCTAATGGCGTTAAGAAAGTGAATTTGTATGCGAATGAGCAACAACAAGAGGCGCGTGAACTGGCTGAATTTTATTTGACGACTTTTGTTCAAGAAGGTATTCTTGAAAAAGTATAAGCAGGGTATAGAAAAAATTAGATAATGATTTTGTTCAATAAACTCTGGATAAAGCTTTTATCTGGAGTTTTTATTTTGCAAAAAATAAAATTTAGATCACAACGTGAGGTGAAAGCAATGAATTTATTAAACATCATTAAAGAAAATCATTTAATTCAACCCTTTTTACAGGGCAATTTTGGTTTAGAGAAAGAAGGTTTACGGACGACTTATCCGGCTGAGTTGGCGCGCACGGCCCATCCAGAAATACTCGGCGACCGCGAAGTGAATATTCATATGAAGACCGATTATGGAGAAGCACAACCGGAAATTATTACGCCTCCCTTAGCGCCGTATACAAATGCGCATAATTGGCTACAGACTTTAAGTAGCTTGTTAATCACGAGCTTACCTGCCGATGAATATATTTGGCCATTTAGTGTTCCGTGTAAATTGCCGGATGAAGGGTTGATTCGTATTTCCGAAACAACGAATCCGGATTTAGAGAAATATCGTCTCTATACAGCGGCTAAATATGGCAAGAAACGCCAATTAGTCAACGGTATCCATATTAATTACTCCTTTAACCAAGATTTTCTAGCACAATTATTTGCGATACAAAATGAATTCGATACGCTTGAAGCCTTACAAGATGAATTGTATTTAAAATTAGCGAGTAACTTTTTACGTTACCAATGGTTCCTCGTCTATTTATTCGGAGCGACTCCGATCGCTGAAGCAGATTTCTTTGAAGGGCCATTTTTTGTGGGCAAAGAGCTGCCCACCGCTCCGATGCGCAGCTTACGTAACAGCAAATACGGTTTTACGAATGACCCGAAAGTGGTCGTGCGCTATGATACCGTTGAACATTATGCCGGAGATTTACAAAAATATGTGGCAACGGGTTTATTGCGGAAAGAACGCGAATATTATGGAGCGATCCGTTTACGAGGCATTGTGAAAGACACGAATAGTCTTTTGGAAAATGGCATCCAATACTTAGAAGTCCGTTCCTTCGATAATAATCCTTTTCACGTTTCAGGACTATCACGTGACACGCTACAGTTTGTGCACCTCTTTTTCTTGACGATGCTTGCCTTACCTGAAAAAGTAGCTGCCACAGAAACGCAAAAAGGCAATCATTTCACCAAAGAAGTAGCAAATGAACATCCTTTCGCCCAAACAAAAAGGTACGAGGAAGGGCTGTGGTTGTGCGAGCAGATGCAAGATCTGGTGGACGCTTTAAGTTTGAAAGATAGCTATAGAATGCTCATTCAAGAAGCATTCACTCAATTAAAGGAGCCGAAAAAAACCATTGCGGGACGAATTATGCAAGAAATAGAGGCTGGCTCTTCTTTATTAGAGCTGGGAGAAGAATTAGGACGCGATCATAAAGAAGCTATGCTGACAGCGACCGCTCTCCCAGGCTTTGAACATTTAGACCCGGCACATCAACAACAGCTTATCAGTATTTTACAATTAGGGTTAGATGTACCGTTAGAATATATTCGCGAAGTACAGTTAGAAAATGAACAGCTAAGCTGAGAGACTTGCTTTCTGTCCGATTCCATCGTATAATATAGAGCGTTGGAAATTTCGAACCTTCAAATTCGATTTATTTTCAATTTTAATTCTCGGTGACGAGAAAAATTGATAAAGAAATGATGGTGAAAAAAATGAATGAGAACGCAAATACACGTGTAGTTGTCGGTATGAGCGGTGGCGTAGACTCCTCGGTGACCGCCTTACTCTTGAAAGAACAAGGGTATGATGTGGTCGGAATCTTTATGAAAAACTGGGATGATACAGATGACACCGGTTTTTGTACAGCGACAGAAGATTATCAAGATGTGGCTTTAGTTGCTGATCAAATCGGCATTCCGTATTATTCTGTGAATTTCGAAAAAGAATACTGGGACAAAGTGTTTACCTACTTCTTAGACGAATACAAAAAAGGCCGCACGCCCAATCCAGATGTGATGTGTAATAAAGAAATTAAATTTAAAGCTTTCTTAGAATACGCATTGGAATTAGGCGCGGACTATGTCGCTACTGGCCACTATGCGCGAGTACGTCGTGACCAAAATGGTGTGACGCATCTATTGCGAGGTATTGATTCAAATAAAGACCAAACGTACTTTTTGAATCAACTCTCTCAAGCCCAACTTTCAAAAGTAATGTTCCCACTGGGTGAAATTGAAAAACCAGAAGTGCGAGCAATTGCTGAAAGAGCAGGCTTAGCAACGGCTAAGAAAAAAGATTCAACAGGCATTTGTTTTATTGGGGAAAGAGACTTTACAAGTTTCTTGAAGGAATATCTTCCAGCCCAAGGTGGCGAAATGCAAACACTAGACGGTGAAGTTGTCGGAAACCATACCGGACTTATGTACTACACCATTGGCCAAAGAAGAGGTTTAGGCATTGGTGGTAGTAAAAACGGGTCAAACGATCCATGGTTCGTGATTGGTAAAGACTTAGACAAAAATGTGTTGTATGTTGGACAAGGTTATGAAAACGAGCATCTCTATGCCGATACGCTAGAAGGCTCAGATTTCTTCTTCACAACTGATGAAGAGTACCCCAGCGAATTCCGTGCGATGGCTCAGTTCCGTTATCGTCAAGAAGCAGTTCCTGTAACTGTTTTCTACGATGCAGAAAATGACACAGCGCGCGTTGAATTTGACGAACCGGCTCGTGCGATTACTCCCGGGCAAGCGATTGTCTTTTACGATGGAGACGAGTGTCTAGGTGGCGGTACGATTGATGCAGCTTATAGTGATCAAAAACAATTACAATACGTATAATTTAAAATAAAAATCAAAACTTCGTTTACAATATTTTTCTGTAGACGAAGTTTTTTATTTGGTAAGAGGCAACTTATTGGTGAAGGCTCTTGAAGTTTAGCCAAAATTCATTTAAATTAGGCATAAGCAAGACTTTTTGAGTCGAGCAGAATAAAAGACGACAAGTCAATTGTTTTAACAAAGGAGAGGTCAAATCATCTGGGAATTTCCTTTTTGCCAAGCAAAGATCAAACTTCCCTATGAGTTGTTGCAAACGAAATTCCAGATGAAATAAAAACCTAAGCGCCACATCTTTTTTAATAAAGGTGCGGCGCTTTCATTTATAATCCCTTTAAAAAAGGGCGCTGATGCGTTAAAATAAGGGTATATATATTGAGAGGAGAAATATTTTGGAAGAGATGAGTCTGGATCTGACAGGAAATGAAGAATTATATATTACTGGTGAAGTATTAGCCATATATTTCTCTAATCCATCAAATTTTTATAAAGTGATGTTAATAGATATTGAAGAAACGAACGCCGACTATTTAGAAGATCAAATTGTGATTACGGGTAATTTTGGCCGGATACAAGAAGGAGCCAGTTATCAATTTTATGGCGTATTTACCAACCATCCTAAATATGGCGTGCAATTTAAAGCGAACCGTTATGCGACAAGCCAACCTTCAACTGATGAATCGTTAATTAATTATTTAGCAAGTGATTCTTTTAAAGGGATCGGCGAGAAGACGGCCGCTAAAATTGTCGATGCTTTAGGCACCGATTGTATTGATTTGATTGTTGAGAACCCGACCGTACTTGATCGCGTTTCTGGTTTAAGCCAAAAACAAAAAGAAACGCTCGAAGAAGTTTTATCGAATGAGTATGGTATGCAAAAAGTGATTCTTAAACTGAATCAATTTGGGATTGATAATGCGTTAGCTTTTCGTATTTATGGGCGTTATGAAGAACAAACGCTGGATGTTATTCGTGAAAATCCTTATCGCTTAATTCAAGAAATTGAGGGCGTCGGGTTTAACCGCGCGGATGTGATTGCCGATCATTTAGAAATCCAACCAGATGCAGATGAAAGAGTCCAAGCCGGTCTTTTATATGCTTTATCGAATATTTGTAGTAGTTCGGGAGACACTTATGTCTCAGAAAATCATTTAATAGAAGAAACGACCCAAATTTTAGAAAGAAGTCGTCCTTTTTTAATCGATCGAGAACTGCTGGAAGAAAATTTAACACAACTGCTTAAAGAGAGCGCCATTTATGAAGAAGAAGGCCGCTACTTTTTAGCCGCCATTTATCATGCAGAGTGGGGAATTGTAAGTTCTCTAGAATATATTCTGGATGATGAAAAAGAGCCCATTTCTGACGAATTATTTGCGGAAAAGATTGAAGCCGTCGAAGAAAAATTGGGGATTGAATATGGGGCGTCCCAAAAAGATGCGATTAAATTAGCATTGGAGTCGCCTGTTTTTATTTTAACGGGGGGACCAGGGACAGGGAAAACAACCGTCTTAGAAGGTCTGATCCATATGTTTGCGGACTTAAATGATTTGTCATTGGATCCTTATTCTTATAAAGATACCGGCTTTCCAATTTTATTAGCGGCACCTACGGGACGAGCGGCGAAACGGATGAAAGAAACAACCAATTTGCCTTCTTCAACTATTCATAGAATGCTTGGATTAACGGCGGAAGCGGATGATTTACTGGATGAAACCGGTATTGAATTAGAAGGTGAGTTATTAATCATTGATGAAATGTCGATGGTGGATACGTTCTTAGCTAATCAATTATTCCGGGCGATCGACCAAGGCATGAAAGTAGTTTTAGTCGGAGACCAAGATCAATTACCATCTGTCGGTCCTGGCCAAGTTTTCCGTGATTTAATCGATTCTGGAAAAGTACCGCAAAAAGAACTCGTTGAAATTTATCGACAAGGTGACGATTCCAGTATTATTCCTTTAGCACATGAGATTAAACATAATCGACTGCCCGCTGATTTACTCGAGCGGAAAAAAGATCGAAACTTTTTCCCCGCGCGTTCGAATAACGCGGTTGCGGTGATTGAGAAGATTGTTGAAAAGGCGATTGAGCGGGATTATACGGCCGAGGATATTCAAATTCTAGCGCCGATGTATAAAGGACCTGCTGGGATTAACATTTTAAATGAACGGCTGCAAGAAATCTTTAATCCCAATGATGGTCATCGTAAAGAAGTGAAACATATTGATACCGTCTATCGGATTGGGGACAAGGTTTTACAGTTACAAAATGATCCTGAAAATAATGTCTTTAATGGCGACTTAGGATTTATTGTCGGCATCACGAAAGCGAAAAATTCGGAATTGAAAACAGATGAGATAACAGTTGATTTTGAAGGCAACGAAGTCACTTACTTACGCTCCAATTGGAACAAGATTACGCTCGCTTACTGCTGTTCCATCCACAAAGCGCAAGGGAGCGAATATGATATTGTGATCTTACCGATGCTGTTTAGTTATGGACGGATGTTGAAGAAAGATATCATTTACACTGCAGTCACCCGTGCCAGTAAATCTCTGTCATTGATTGGTGAGCCGGATGCTTTTCTACGCGGGATTGAGTCCCAGCAGAATTTAAGAAATACCGCCTTAAAAGAACGACTCCAGTCAGAAAAAAATCCATTTACAGTTGAACCTGCCGAGACTACAGAAGAAGTAGAAGAAGAGGAAGCAACAGCTTCTTATATCCTAACGCCTGAACGAGTGGAAACCGGCGCAATTGATCCCATGATTGGGATGGAAAATGTACAACCGTAATTAAAAACAAAAAGAAAACTCCCTTTCGAGTCCATGAACATCTACTCGGAAGGGAGTTTTTTGTGCTTAAATTGTAAAATTAGGCTTCTTCATTTGGAATTAATTCCAGTAATTCATCCGCTTGCGTAATGTTTTCTTCTTCTGTTACTTTAACCTCCGCATAGTCAGCTGAATTTGTGACGATGATCATCGTTGTTGGATCATAGCCTTTATCTTGAACGGTTGATAAGTCAACTTCTAGTAATAAATCACCTGCGTTAACTTGTTCACCTTTTTGAATGTGTGAAGCAAAGCCTTCACCGTTCATTTCGACCGTGTCAATGCCCACATGAATCAATAATTCAGCGCCATTTTCACTTGTAATACCTACTGCATGGTTGGAGTCCATAGTGACGGTAATTTCACCCGCGACTGGGGCGTAAACCTTACCTTCAGACGGTAAAATGGCAATCCCATCACCCATCATTTTCGAGCTGAATACATCATCTTCGACATTTTCTAACTGGATAACTTCACCGGTCATTGGAGAAGCGATCACTTCGCCTGCCATTTCGACGATTTCCTCTTCGGCAATTTCAGAAACATCTGCTTCGGGTTCAGAAACTTCCGTCGTAGGTTCTGCTTCGTTGCCGACATCTGGATGACGTTTTAAGAAGTCATTTAAGTCACCCGCAATTCCTTCGACTTTCGTTCCGTAAATCACTTGCACGGATTGACCGCTTGCCATCACACCCGCAGCGCCCGTTTTACGTAAGAGATTTTCATTGACTTTGGAGCCATCATTCACCGTTACGCGTAAACGAGTTGCACAGTTGGTGAAGTTATCGATATTATTTGAACCTCCGAGACCTTGGGCAATTTGATAAGAAGTTTCGTCATCTGCTGTAATACCTGCTTCTTCTGCCGCTTGGCCGATGCCATGTTTTTGACGATACTCATCTTTTGTATGCAATTCAGCTTCTTCATCATCCGCTTCACGACCAGGTGTTTTCAAGTTGAATTTTTGAATACTGAAGCGGAAAATCACATAATAAAGAATGGCCCAAATAATAATCGGTAGAATGAGGTTCGTCCAATTGGTGCGCGCATCTCCGGGGAGCACACCGTACATAATAAAGTCGATTAAACCACCAGAGAACGTCAGTCCCACACCTACGTTTAGCCATTCAACCATCACGACAGATAAACCAGCTAAGATCGAGTGCACGCCGTAGAATAAGAAAGGCGAAGCAAATAAGACTGTAAATTCAATCGGTTCTGTAATTCCCGTCACAATGGAAGTAATCGATGAACCGAGTAAGAGTCCTTTCGTATCATCTTTTTTCTCCTTACGCGCCATATGATACATTGCTAAAGCAGCAGCTGGCCAACCACCAATCATTAATGGGAATTGGAAAGAGAAGTACTTCGCAAATTCTGGTGAAACCACTTCACCCGCTGAAATTTGAGCGAAGACAATATTTTGCGCACCATGGACCATTTCACCCGCAACCATTGTTGAACCACCAAGAGCTGTTTGCCAGAAAGGTAAGTAAAACACATGATGGAGACCAAATGGAATCAATGCTCGATAAATAAATCCATATAAGAATGAACCGATGGCTCCTGATTCAACAATCACTCCACCTAAAGCAGCAATCCCAGCTCCAATATAAGGCCAAATAAATGCAAAGAAAAAGCCTAGGATTGTTCCCGCTACGGTTGAGATAATGGGAATGAAGTGCGTACCTTGGAAGAAAGATAAAGCATCAATAAATTTCACACGATAGAATTTATTATGTAAGTACACCACCACAAGTCCGATGATAATTCCACCGAAGACCCCGGTATTGAGTGTTTCTTCAAAGCCTAAAACACTTCCCACTAAACCTTCAATTTCATAGAGCGCGTCCATATCACGGAAGTTATGGATCGCACTCGTTAAAGCCGCATACATCGTAAAGTAACCGACGACTGCTGAAAGAGCCGCTACTTCTTTACGGTCTTTCGCTAAACCAGAGGCGACCGAAATCGCAAACAGTAACGCTAAATTATCAAAAACAACGTTTCCAACATCTTGCATAACACTTAAAACACTATTTAAAGTTGTTCCTTGACCAATAATCGCTTCTAAACCGTATTGCGTAATAAAAGCATCATTGGTAAATGCAGAACCGATTCCTAAAAATAAGCCTGCGATTGGAAGTAATGCAATCGGTAGCATAAAAGTTCTACCTAAACTTTGTAATTTGTTGAATATTTTACTATTCATTTTAATAAATCCTCCTACAATTTTTAAATCATTTTGATGAAAAGAACCTTAATAAAACCCTTACAAACCTCCTTTTTGGCCCATAGGATACTATAGCAATTTAAGAGAAGAATGTAAAATGGAAAAGTGAGAGAAAGGAGAGTCAGAAGGATCGAATGATTTTTGCGGCGTTTTTTAAGGTAGAAAAGAGGCTCGTGCGCATGAAAGGAAGAAACGTGCTCACGAGGCGGACACTCGTGCACTCGAAAATGGAAAACGTGATCGCGAACAGGGAATGTGGCTTTAAAAAAATGCATGACACTTTGATAAGTTCTTTTCTATCCTCAATAAGTGCCAATTTTTTAAAAATCCAAAAAAATTTGCAGCAATTGCCTTGATGGTCTGTTCAAAACGAGAAACCTTAAGGAATAAAAGTTTCCTCTTGACAAATTACGTTTACGAACGTAAACTATAAATGTCTTAAAGATTACAAGTGTAAACGAAATAAACATAGAAAATGATAAATAAGAAATAGGGGGAATATTCAATGATGACACCAACACAAGTGACGGTGAGTGCAGCGGAGTGGGAAATCATGCGGGTCGTGTGGGCCAACGAAGCGGTAACTAGTCGTAAAGTCATTGATACATTAGAAGATAAAATGGAGTGGAAAGAGTCCACAATAAAAACATTGATCGGCCGTTTGGTTGAAAAAGATGCGCTTCAAACAGTCAAAGAAGGGCGCAAGTATATTTATACAGCATTAATTAGCGAAGAAGATACAGTGAAAAGTTATTCGGAAGATATCCTGTCCCGCGTCTGTAATAAAGATAATGGCAAAGTTGTCCGAAATTTAATTGAAGATGCGACGTTGAGTCAAGAAGATATTGCGGAGCTTATGGACTTATTACAAGAAAAGGCTGTATCTGCACCAGAGGAAGTAGCTTGTGAGTGTGCCGTCGGTCAATGTGATTGTCACTTAGCGTAGATAAGAGGGGGAATTAATAATGGAAAAGAAAGTTTTTACAATTGAAGGGATGACGTGTGCTTCCTGTGCGCAGACGGTCGAAAATACGGCTAAAAAATTGCCCGGTGTCGACGATGCGACAGTAAATTTAGCCACGGAAAAGTTAAATATTCAATATAATCAAGAAGATTTATCCGAAGCAGAAATTCAACAGGCCGTTGCGGATGCCGGCTATCAAGCCAAAACAAATACTGTGAAAAAAACGTTAAACATTGAGGGCATGACTTGTGCCTCTTGTGCGCAAACGGTCGAGAAAGCGACTCAAAAATTAGAAGGTATGGACCAAGCAGCAGTTAATCTAGCGACAGAGAAGTTGTCCGTTGAGTATAACCCGGATGTTTTAAATTTTGCGGACATTACGGGAGCGGTGGCGGCTTCTGGTTATGAAGCGCATGAAGAAGTAGATTCAGCTTCCGCAGTCGATGCCGATCAAGCGAAAAAAGATCAGCAAATTAAAAACTTGTGGCACCGATTCATCACTTCCGCTATTTTCACTGTGCCATTATTTTATATTTCAATGGGACCTATGGTTGGTTTACCTGTTCCGAGCTTTATGGCCCCGGATTTAAATCCACTCGTTTTTGCGCTGATTCAATTACTATTAACAGCGCCAGTGCTCGTGATTAATAAAGAGTACTTCCAAGTCGGGTTTAAAACACTTTTCAAGGGTCACCCGAATATGGACTCGTTAGTGGCTTTAGGAACGAGTGCGGCTTTTGTGTATAGTCTGTATGCAACGTTCATGATTTATGCAGGAGATGCTAGTTTTGGTCATATGCTTTATTATGAGTCGGCCGCTGTTATTTTAACTTTAATTACGTTAGGGAAGTATTTCGAAGCGGTATCCAAAGGAAAATCTTCCGAAGCGATTAAAAAGTTAATGGGGCTTGCGCCGAAAACAGCACGGGTGATGCGTGGAGGCGAAGAACAAGAAATTAGTATTGATGAAGTCCAAGTCGATGATCTAATTGTTGTGCGTCCGGGTGAAAAGATACCGGTCGATGGCGTGATTGTTTCTGGAAATACAGCAATTGATGAATCGATGTTAACCGGTGAAAGTATTCCGGTGGAGAAAAAAGTTGAAGATGAAGTTATTGGTGCCAGTATGAATAAAACAGGCAGTTTTCAATATCGGGCCACCAAAGTTGGAAAAGATACGACCCTTTCTCAAATTGTGAAACTAGTAGAAGATGCGCAAGGTTCAAAAGCACCGATTGCTAAATTAGCCGATAAAATATCAGGTGTCTTTGTACCGATTGTCATTGGCTTGGCGATTTTATCTGGTCTTGCTTGGTTTTTCTTAGGTCAAGAGTCTTGGATTTTTGCATTAACAATTTCGATTTCGGTCCTCGTGATTGCTTGTCCGTGTGCGCTTGGTTTAGCGACACCGATGGCGATTATGGTGGGAACTGGAAAAGGAGCTGAAAATGGCGTATTGATTAAAAGTGCTGAAGCGCTTGAGACCACAGGTAAAGTAGATACGATCGTTTTTGATAAAACAGGTACAATTACTGAAGGTCAACCGATTGTGACAGACTTAGTGACGGCAGCGGATGTTGATTCAAATGAATTACTAACATTAGCTGCTTCAGCGGAAAAAGGTTCCGAGCATCCACTCGGTGAAGCCATTATTCGCGAAGCGGAAGCAAAAGGATTGGCCTTACAAGCTGCGGAGCAATTTAATGCGATCCCAGGACATGGGATTGAAGTGACCATTGCGGACCAACATTTATTCTTAGGCAATAAGAAATTGATGATGGAAAATAAGATTGATTTAGCAGATTTAGCCGAAACGTCTGACCAGCTTGCGGAACAAGGAAAAACACCGATGTATATCGCGATCGATCAAAAAATCGCAGGGATTATTGCCGTCGCTGATACAGTGAAAGAAAATAGTGTCCAAGCCATTGAACGTTTACACCAAATGGGCATTGAAGTAGCGATGATTACAGGAGATAATACCCGCACAGCCGAAGCGATTGCACGCCAAGTAGGGATTGATCGGGTTTTAAGTGAAGTACTACCGGAAGATAAAGCCAGCGAAGTCAAAGCTTTACAACAAGATGGAAAAAGCGTAGCGATGGTCGGAGATGGTATCAACGACGCACCTGCTTTAGCACAAGCGGAGATCGGAATTGCGATCGGTTCCGGAACAGACGTGGCGATGGAATCGGCCGATATCGTCTTGATGCGTAGTGATTTAATGGATGTTCCGACAGCCGTAGAATTAAGTCAAGCAACCATTAAAAATATTCGAGAGAATTTATTCTGGGCCTTTGCTTATAATACACTAGGTATTCCTGTCGCGATGGGTGTCTTACACTTATTTGGTGGTCCGCTCTTAAACCCAATGTTTGCGGCCGCTGCGATGAGTTTAAGTTCTGTTTCCGTTGTTTTAAATGCTTCGCGACTCAAAAGATTTAAACCGACTGCTGTAAAAGAAGATAAACAAACCAACTCAAAGAAAAAAGAACTTGAAACTATTTAAAAAGGAGCCGATGAAATGAAACAAAAAGTACAAGTGGAAGGGATGGCTTGCGCGGGTTGCGCGCAGACCGTTCAAGAAAAATTGACAAACATTCCGACTGTAAACAAAGTAACCGTCGATGTTGAAAATAAAATGGCGAGTATCGAAAGTGAAGCAAACGTTTCGATCGAAGATTTGAAAGACGCGCTAGCGGATACCCCTTGCGCCATTGCGGAATAAAAGAGAAGAGCCAACGTTTAGTATGGAAAAATACTGAACGTTGGCTTTTTTATTTACACAGATGCAATAAACTCTTTTTTTACGGCAGCAATGACTGCTTCGTTGAATGCTTCTTGGGCTAAAGAATTTTCCGTCGCTGTGTTTAAAATTAATCGAATATAAAATTTAGGCGCATTTTTTAAAGGCACTTTTACTAAAGGGGTGTGTTCATCCACGATAATATCTGCCATAAAAGCCAACATTTGCGTGGAAGCCGCAATCGACTGGGCTGTTTTAATTTCTTTGGTGTATAAAATATTAGGCTCGGGGATCTTATTGATGCGGGCCCATTGATCAAAAATTCTTTGGTGCGTATAGCCTTCGGACAAGGAAATAAACACTTCATCTTGAAGGTCTTTCGTCTCTAACACTTCTTTTTGCGCTAAAGGATGGGTCGGTGCCATCCAGAGCGCCATCTCTTCCACGAAAATGGGGATTTCTTGCAGATTCTTTTCTTGGATATGTGGTTTTTCATGGCCGATAATTGCGATCGGTACTTTTTCTTCTAATACATTTTTTAACATAATATCGGAACTTTCTTCTTCAACAAATTGAATCGTTTGATGATAATCAGCTAAGTGCGGCATGAGTTTAGGTAAAAAATAGCCTCCAATCGTCGGTAAGAAGCCATAATAAACATTTTCCTGACCGAGGTTTTGAATTTTTTGTTGGGTCGTCTCTAAAAGTTCCAGAACCTTGATCGTATCTTCATAAAGAATTTCGCCAGCAGTTGTTAGTTGAATTTGTTTTAAAGTTTTGCGGCGATCGACTAAAACAGTCACTAATTTATTTTCTAGTCTTTGGATGGCGGCGGAAATGGACGGTTGCGATACATAAAAATGTTTAGCGGTCTCCGTAAAACTTAAACTTTCAGCTAAATGTTTAAAATAAATTAAATCTTGTAAGTTCATTTTTAACTCCTCAAAGTTCCTTTTAAATTTGTGATGAATTTAACATAATTGTTATATATGAGGTCCAAAGACCTCATAAATATTATTTATCATATCATAGAAAACTCGTATAAGACAATTTGCTTTACCTATGCTAATATGAAGGTGAGTTAGTTAACGCTTTCAGAAAATGAAATGAGTAGAAGGAGAATTTTACGTGAGGCTTATTAAGCAATTGTTTTGGATTTTCCTCTTTTCTTTACTTGGAGAATTCCTCTCGAGTGCTATCGCAAGTTTTGTCGCGATTCCAGGAAGTGTACTCGGGATGGTTCTTTTATTCTTTGCCCTGCATTTTAAATGGCTAAAGATTGAACAAGTCGATGAAGTAGGAACATGGCTCACAGATAATATGGCGATCTTTTTCGTGCCAGCGGGCGTTGGTTTGATGACCAACTTTGACGTCTTGGCTGAATGGTGGTTACAACTTTTAATTATTATGTTGGTAACAGTCGCTCTCATGATGTGGTTTGTTGGCCAAATTGTCCAATGGGTACAAAAACGCACGCAAAAAAAGGAAGCGAGCGCTTCAGAAGAGAGGGTGGAAACCTATGATTGACAATTTATTAGCCAGTCCCTATTTATGGCTTTCAGTAACGATTGGGTTTTATTTACTAGCAGCGCAACTAAAGAAAAAATGGGATACGCCGCTGTTTACTCCTCTTTTATTTGCTATTGTGGTGATTATTTTATTATTGTTAGTGTTAGAGATCCCTTATGAGACCTACGAAGCAGGGGGCAGTTTTATCAGTATATTTGTCACCCCAGCAACGGTCGCACTAGCAATTAAATTAGAGAAAAATTATGTCTATTTAAAAAATAACTATCGCGCAATTTTAACTGGCATTTTTTCAGGCGTATTGTTCCATACGATCATGATTTTTGGTTTTGGTTTGCTCTTTCAATTTAATGAAGAGATGGTGGCAACATTATTCCCTAAATCCATTACCACAGCCATTGCGGTCGGAGTATCCGAATCACTCGGCGGCATTGTGTCGTTAACGGTCGCTGTGGTCGTATTTACAGGCATTATTGGTGCTGTGATTGCACCGACGATTTTCAAAATTGGAAAAATCACCGATCCAGTCGCTCAAGGGATTGCGATGGGCTCCTCAGCACATGCGATGGGGACCGCTAAAGCGATCGAAATTGGTGATGTTCAAGGCGCGATGTCAGGCTTATCGATTGTTGTGACGGGAATTGTAGTGGTCGTGCTCGCACCTTTTGCACAACCGCTTATTCAGTTAATGTTTGGTTAAAAAATTTAAAAAGAAATATTTCAAATGGAGGATTTTATAATGGTTGAACAAGAAAAAATAGCTTATGATGCACCCACAGAAGTAAAAGATATTCATGTGGTGAATACTTACGAATTAGAAGATCGGGCACGAGAAATTGTGCCGAAAGGTGGTTTTGATTATATTTCCGGTGGTTCTGCCGATGAATATACCTTACGTCAAAACCAAAAAGCGTGGGAAACGAAACGAATTTTACCACGCGTGCTGGCGGATGTTGAATTTCCAGACCCTTCAACTTCTATTTTAGGGCATGATATTAAAGTACCTTTTATTATGGCACCGATTGCTGCGCATGGTTTAGCGCATCAAACAAAAGAAGCAGGAACCGCTAAAGGGGTGGCTGATTTTGGTACAATCATGTCAATCAGTGCTTATTCTGGTGCAAAATTTGAAGAGATCGAAGAAGGCCTACAAGGCTCACCACGCTGGTTCCAAATTTATATGAGTAAAGACGATGAATTAAACAAAAATATTATTGATGAAGCGAAAGCGGATGGCGCGACAGCGATTATTTTAACCGCGGATTCAACGTTAAGTGGAAACCGTGAAAAAGATATTCGCAATGAATTTGTTTATCCTTTCGGCATGCCGATTGTTTCTCGTTACTTAACAGGTTCGGGTGCGAACATGTCTTTAAACAATATTTACTCGCAATCTAAACAAAAGATCAGCCCACGAGATGTGCGCGTCTTAAAAGAATACTCAGAATTACCAATTATTGTTAAAGGCATTCAAACGCCTGATGATGCGATGGCTGCAATTGGTGCTGGCGCAGAAGGTGTCTGGGTTTCTAACCACGGGGGTCGTCAGTTAGATGGAGCACCAGGTTCTTTTGAAACATTAGAAGGTATTTCAAAAGCGGTCGCAGGTCGCGTGCCGGTTATCTTCGATAGTGGTATTCGTCGAGGAGAACACATTTTCAAAGCACTCGCAAGTGGTGCCGACATTGTGGCGCTCGGTCGTCCAGTCCTTTATGGTTTAGCGCTAGGTGGCTGGAAAGGTGTGCGTTCTGTCTTAGAGTATTTTGAAACAGATCTAGAACGTGTCATGCAACTTGCAGGAACACAAACGATCGAAGACATCAAAAATGCACAACTCTTTGATTAAATAAATGAAAATATTACTGGAAAAAGCTGGACAATGATTGTTCAGCTTTTTTTACTTCTAAAGTTGTTTTATTACCACCTCCTGACAAAATTAAGTAAACTATTAGAAAGAAGGGAGTGACGAGTGTTGGAAAACAAATTGTCGGCTACAGAAACAATAAATATTTTGACAATTTTGAAAGATCGTTTCTTTAATCATTTAGAAAGACATCCGAATATGGAATGGGAAGCCATCGAAGCTAAGTTAAAAGAACAACCAACAAAATTATGGACCTTAAATGAAATGGAAAAGACAGGAGGCGAGCCCGATGTTATTGGTGCTGCTAATGTTTTTATGGACTGTGCTGTGGAAAGCCCCAAGGGTCGCAGAAGTGTATGTTACGATCGATCAGCACTAGCAACTCGCAAGAAAAACAAACCTCAAAATGATGCCCAAACATTGGCAGCTGCTATCGGTATTGAACTATTAACGGAAGAAGAATATCGTTTACTCCAAAGCTATGGAACGTTTGATTTAAAATCTTCGAGTTGGGTCCAAACTCCCGACTCGATTCGTACATTAGGTGGCGCTCTTTTTTGCGATCGACGTTATGATACGGTCTTTACTTATCACAATGGAGCAGAGGCTTATTATGGGGCCAGAGGTTTTAGAGAAAAGCTCAAAATATAGGAGGTGTAAAATGCCAAAGTACGGAATCACATCGAGAGTAGAGAATGAAAATGAATTAATCTTAGAAAAAACATTTCAAGCACCATGTGAAAAAGTCTTTCAAATGTTTACTGAGACCAAGCATTTGGAGCACTTCTGGGGTCCTAGAAGATGGCAGTTAGTGCATTCGGAGATGGATTTCCGACCAGGTGGTGAATGGTTTTATGGGATGAAGAGTTTTGATGAGATTCATCAAACAATTGGAATGGAATCTTGGGGGAAAATGGTTTACCATGAAATTGAGGCCCCTCATCGTCTCGTGTATACCGACTATTTTACCGACAATCAAGAAAATATAGAGCCAGAGATGCCAGTTGCAGAAACAACGATCGAATTTTTAGCTTTAGATGCGGAACGGACTTTTGTTGTTAGTCGGACTCGTTATGCGACAGCGGATCAACTGCAAGCACTATTAGAAGATGGCATGATGGAAGGTATCGCTGAAACTTGGGCGCGCTTATCCGAATATATTGTCTAAAAAAGGTACGAACATTAATCGAGTAGGAGACTAGCCATTAATTGACTAGTCGACCTCTCACACCACCG
>CAJUOQ010000032.1 GCA_910588235.1 uncultured Atopostipes sp.
TGGTGGTGTGAGGGGACGATAAATAAATTAATTATTTATCTCCTACTCGATAATGCAAAGATTTGCTAAAAAAGGTATGATGGAAGAGAATTGAGTTATAGAGGAGAATAGAAATGCATCAAATTACATCAATCAACAATCAACAAGTAAAAGACTGGAAAAAATTATTAACACGTAGAGAGCGTGAAAAGAAAAATCGGTATTTAATTGAAGGGTATCATTTACTAGAAGAAGCACTTCAATATAAAGCAGCAGATATTTTAAATATTATAGTCCGTGAAGATGTGGTAGAAGAACCTGCCTTTACTGACTTACCAATTGATTCCAAACAGGTTACAGTAGTCTCAGAAGAAGTCGCAGAAGAGATTAGTGACACGGAGACCAATCAAGGTGTTTTTGCGGAGTTGAAGATTCAAAAAGTTTCTTTCCCGAAAGAAGTAGAGGGCGCATTTTTATTATTAGATGCCGTTCAAGATCCAGGGAATGTAGGGACAATGATCCGAACAGCGGATGCTGCTGGTTTTCAAGGCGTATTTCTTGGCAATGGAACCGTTGATTTATATAATTCAAAAACCCTACGAGCTGCTCAAGGAAGCCACTTTCATTTAGAAATTTACGAAGGAGCCCTTGAGGAGTTTATGATTGAATTTAAGGCGAAGGAATTTCCTGTTCTAGGTACAGTCTTGAACTTAGAAGCGGAACCTTATAAAGAAGTTCAAATGGATGGTCCCTTTGCATTAGTCGTCGGTAATGAGGGCGCAGGTATCCGTCCTGAACTATTAGGTTTTCTTGACTCCAATATTTATATTCCAATAAAAGGACAAGCCGAATCCTTGAATGTGGCAATTGCCGCTAGTATATTAATGTTTCATTTAAACTAAATAAAACATAGAGGAGAATGTTAAAATGCCAAAAAGAATTTTAGTATTACGTGATTTATTACCGGAACAACTAGAAGACTTAAAAGAAATAGCTCCAGATTATGAAATCACACAAACATTGGACGAAACAGATTTTGCTTCTGTTGAAATTATTTTAGGGTGGGATGAGCAACTCCCATCATTGATTGAACATGAAGAGAGTCAGGTAAAATGGATTCAATACCCATTTGCTGGAGTGAATGATTTACCTCTAAAATTATTTGAAGAAAAAGATATTCTATTGACCAATGGAAGTGGCATTCATACTTATGCGGTGACTGAAACAGCGGTGGGCTTACTACTCGGCATGACACGCGGTATTATTAAAGCGACGAGAGAACGAGAAAGAGAAGAATGGGTCAATGAAGATAACCTCTATGAGTTAAATAATAAAACCATGATGATTGTAGGCGCAGGTAAGATTGGTGTCCATTTAGGACAAGTTGCTAAAGGGTTTAATATGAAAACGATTGGGATTAATCGTAGCGGCAATGAGATTGAAAATATGGATGAACAATATGTGCAAAATGAGCTGCCTGAAGTGATTGGTCAAGCAGATATTGTGGTGAATATTTTACCGGCAACAGAAGAGACCGACCATTTATTTGACGAAGCATTATTTTCAAAAATGAAGGATCATGTTATTTTTATAAATGTTGGTCGAGGCGAAACAGTCGACACAGAAGCTTTACTTGCAGCTTTAGATAATGGAAAGATTCTATTCGCAGGTCTAGACGTTTATGAAGAAGAACCATTGCCTAAAGGTCATCCACTTTGGTCTCATGAGAAAGTGGCCATGACCCCGCATATTGGCGGCCGAGTAGAAAGCTATCCAAAACATTTATATCCGCTCTTTAAGGAAAACCTTGAAGCTTACTTAAAAGGAGATCCTTTACCGCAAAATGTGGTGGAATTAGAGAGTGGTTACTAATTGATCAGTCGACGTTTTTAATTAATAGATTAAGAAACCATTAAGAATTGGCCCTTTTTCCATAAAATTAAGCCTATCTTCTTCAAATTTAGCTTGTAAGGATGTATAATGTAGAAAGATGGCGCTGGAATTTTAGAAGCGCCGATACCGATATGAGAAAGCTAGACTATTGGAAGATTGAATTTTAAAAGGAGAATGTTGATGGAATTCGTCCGTGCAACATGGGAAAACGATTCTGAGTATATGGAAATTGTCAGTGATCTACTAGAAAATGAAAAATTACAACAATTAGATGATATTACACATCATCATTATACAACGCGTTTAATACATAGTCTTTTTGTTTCTTATGTCAGTTACAAAATCGCTAAATCAATGAATTTAGACTATGTTTCAACAGCTAGAGCGGCCTTATTGCATGATTTTTTCTTAGAAGAACGAGAAGAAATTGAGTTACTAGGACTCGGGTCACATAATACGATCCACCCGAAAATTGCTTTAAAAAATGCAGAAAAAATAACAGAATTAAATAAAGTTGAAAAAGATATTATTGTAAAGCATATGTTTTTATGTACTTTTAGCGTGCAAGTCCCACGTTATCAAGAAAGTTTTATCGTTTCAATGGTGGATAAATACTGTTCAGTTTCTGAAGTATCGAAACCAACGCGTGGCCGTATAAAAGATTTCGTGGAAAGATTATATGCAAAAGTTTCTTATAGTTAGTTTTGAAGAGATTATTTAAAAAAGAAAATATATTTATTTATGGTGTAAATGAATCAAGAGGTTCATTTACACCATTTTTTCTTCGTAAATCCCAGCAGTAAAGAAAGCGTTCATTTAAATAATAAAAAGTCAACATCTTTTTAAATGATAACGCTTAACTTTTAGGTTTTGGCGTTTTATAATTTGTAGTTTTTTTGAATCAGGCATATAATGGGTCTGGTCGTCGGTAGGAATACCTATATATTAGGATTTATAGGTTTTTTTGAAAAACATGAAAGAATGCAAAAAAACAAAAACCTTATAAAAATATCGTGTAAGGAAGGAGAAAAGTTATTCAAATGGACAAAATTATTGATCGCTTATATCAAATGGAATTAAATGCCGAGCAATCGTTAGACACGATCAACGAAAAAAAGCTCACATTGAAAGAAAGATATGATGCATTGCGGACCGAATACCAAAAGGAAGCGGAGAGAAAATTCGATGAACAAGCAAAAGAGATCGAAGCTTCTTATGAAAAAGAAAAAAACGAACAGCTTCAGACGATTGAAGATGAATTCGAACGCAATTTAGAACGGATTCATAAGGTATTTGATCATGAGCAAGATCGTTATGTTGAAATGTTTATGAATACGGTAAAGGAACTTGGTGCTGTAGATGATGAATGATTATGTTGCGATTACCACAAAAGTAAGAGCGATGCGTAGTAAATTGTTATCCAAGGATGATATCCAAAATAATCCAAACGTAAAGGATTTAGAAGATATCCATCAACTATTGCTCCAGACAGAAGGTTATGATCGAGCGATAAAAGATGCAGAAATCACAGCATTTACACCAAATAGTTTAATACCCGTGATTTATAACGGTGTTTATTATACTTTTTTAAAGCTGTATCGTTTTGCTAATTTAAAGCAACGACAAGTTTTAAAGTTGTACGGAATCAAGTACGAAGCTGAATTTATTAAAAGAAAGTTAATCAATCTCAACAGAAAAAAACATTCAAATATTTATTTTGAAGGGTTCACGGCTTATTTAGAGAAGAGTCGTGGTTTTAATGTGTCTAAAATTCAAGCCGCTATGACAATTTCTGAAGTGATTGAGGCTTTAAAGGGTACAATTTATAACGAATTTTTTGAGACTTATCGTTCAAATTTTCAAGACGATACTTATGATTCAAATGTGTTGCATGTCAAGTTTGATCAATTTGTAGCTTTATATATTTGGAAAAAAGCACGTCATGTTTTTAGTGAACAAGAAATGAAACGCTTCAAAAAATATTATGGAAGTTATAGTGATCTGGTAAATATTGAATCGATCTATCGATTGAAATTTATTTACGAAATGGATAGTGAACAAATTAAAGACTATTTGCTCACCCCTGCCCGTGAATTGGATGCATCGATGATTGATGAGCTACTACAAGCAAATAATTCATTAAGCTTTGAACGTTTGTTGACTTCAATGGGCTACGGAGAAGTGATCCTTAAAGAAAAACGAACGAATAATTTGCGAATAGAAGAGGCTGATTTTTTATCAGATTTACTGAAGTTTCTAACGCGTGCCTGTCGTGAATCTATGCTTCCGATCTTAGAGTATTTAGAAGATAAACAAAGGGAAGCAACATTATTAGTACAGACGACTGAAAAAATTGGTTGGGATAATGCCAAACCTTTAGAGAAGGAGTCGATATAGTTGATTACAACGATGAATATGGTAAATATCACGGGTCCTCGTGATGACATCGATCGGATGGCTTATGAATATTTAAGTCATTATGATATTCATTTAGTGAATGCATTAAAAGAATTGTCTGGAATTGAAACATTAAAAGCTTATACAAGTCCTGATCCTTACCGACCTTGGACAGAGCGAATTGATGAATTATTATCTTTGATTGATGAACCTTTAGAAGTTAAGGACAATACAGATAGTTCATTAACTTTTAAGGAAGCAAAAGAGATTGTTGATGAAGTTGAAGATGATTTATCTGAGAAGAAAAAGGAAAATCAAGGACTCATGCAACAATTGAATACAGCGAAGTTTGGTTATAACGAATATAAACCTTTCGCAGGGATTGATTATCCTTTAGAAAAAATATTAAGTATGAAGCATTTGAAATTTAGATTTGGTCGTTTTACAACAGAAAACTATCAAATTTTCAAAAAATATATTGATGAGATGGTTCCTTCTGTGTTTATTCCTTCAGAAGAAGTAGAGGGTTATATTTATGGCGTGTATTTTACAACACCAGAAGCACGTCAACGAGTGGATGCTTTGTATTACTCTCTAGCTTGGGAAAGAATTTATGTTACTGAAAAAGAAGGAACAATGAAAGATATTGTGACCAGTTATGAAAAGGAAATAGAAGAACTAACTGAACAAAAAGAAAAAGTTCAAGCAGAAATATTTGATCTCTTACATCCAAATATTGAGAAATTAAAGCAAGCAAAAGTAAGTTTATTGAACTTATCAGAAGCTCGACAAGTTCGTCAATATGCGGCGATTACTCGTGATGAGTTTGCACAAAAAGAGACACGGTATTTAGTGCTTGGGTGGATGTCTGAAGAAGAAGCCAATGCTTTAGAAAATGAGTTGGAAAAAGAACCAAACATCGAAATGTATATTGAAGGCGATAATGATGCACATAATTTTGAATCTCCTACAAAACTAAAAAATAACTTTTTCACCAAACCTTTTGAAATGATTACAAAAATGTATGGGGTCCCGAACTATCGGGAGATTGATCCAACTGCGATTGTTGCGGTCACTTATTCCTTGTTCTTTGGAGCGATGTTTGGTGATTTAGGTCAAGGGTTCTTATTATTCTTGATCGGTTTAGTAGGCTACTTTAGTGAAAAACTTAGCGCTGCGAAATTATTTGTGCCTGTAGGTCTTTCTTCGATGTTCTTTGGGTTTGTTTATGGAAGTTTCTTCGGCTTAGAAGATGTAATCCCCGCGCTATGGGGAAGTCCGATGGAACAATTAAGCACTATTCCTTTTTTTGGGAGTTTAAACACTGTCTTTATTGTGGCTGTGGCGTCGGGGATGTTCATTATTCTCTTGACGATGGTGTTAAATGTTTATTTAAGATTGAAAAACGGCGAGAAATGGGAAGCAATCCTTGATAAAAATGGCATTGCAGGCCTTGTGTTCTACGGTTTGATTGTAGGGATCCTTGTTCTTTATATGTCAGGACAACCGATACCTGCACTAGGTTTATTAGTGGCGATTCTCGTACTTGTCTTGTTACTCATTGCATTTAAAGAACCTCTCATTCGTTTGATAGAAAATAAAAAAGAGGCAAACGAAGATGGAATAGTTATGCAATTACTCACTATTTTCTTTGAGACGTTTGAAACACTATTAACTTACTTTTCAAATACGATTTCTTTTGTACGTATTGGGGCTTTTGCGATTGCACACGTTGCGATGATGGGTGTTGTCTTAATGTTTGCCAATATTGAATCAGGAAATCCGAATTGGGTTGTTTTTGTATTAGGTAACTTATTTGTAACAGGTTTTGAAGGTCTAGTGATCTTCATTCAAGTTTTACGTTTAGAATTTTATGAAATATTTAGTCATTTCTATAGTGGAGATGGCATTGAATTCGAAAGCATTTGGAATAAAAAATAATTGGAGGAATTAAAAATGGGTATTGATTTAATGATTAAAATAACAATGATTGCGACAATTTTCTTAGGATTTGTTTTTCCTTTTACCTACTTTTTTAAAGGGGATCGAAATAAAAAACGCTACAAAAAAACATTAGTGGCAAATGTGGTAACTGTTGTAGCAGGCTTTTTAATTTCATTGATTTTGGCTTACTCTCCAGAAACAGTTACAGCTGCTAGTGAAACAGCGGCTCAAGCAGATGGTCTAGCGACCGGTTTAGGCTACATTGCGGCTGCTTTCGCGACCGGTTTATCTGGTATAGGTGGTGGGATCGCAGTAGCAAGTGCAGCAAGTGCCGCTTTAGGTGCGATTAGTGAAGATGATTCTATTTTTGGTCGTTCATTAATTTTCGTTGGACTTGCCGAAGGGATCGCGCTCTATGGTTTAATTATCTCCTTCATGATTTTAGGACGTCTATAATATGAAATCTTATGTGCTCACAGATAATATTTACACATTAGTTGGGATGCAACTTTCAGGCGTTGAAGGACAATTGATTAAGCCGACGGACTCTTTTGATACTGTTTTTAATGAAGTCATTAAAAATGATGAGATTGGTATTCTTATGATTGCGCCAAAATTAATCGAAGCGAATCAAAAAAAGGTCGATAACGTCCGTTTCAATCAAGCAGTTCCTTTAATTGTTGAAATTTCTGGTGCGGATGAATACAAAGATAACCAGAATAAAATTACTGAAACCATTCAACAAGCCGTAAATATTTCAGTATAGAAAGGAGATGCAAGCATGGAATTAGAAGAGAAAATGGATTATTTTGTGGAACAAGTGGACGCAAGAGCGGAAGATACGATTGAAAACCAAATGAATAATTATCAAGAAACTTTGGAAAATGATTACGAAACGTTTAAAAAGCGAGTGAATGCATCTTTTACTGACCGCTTAGAAGCTGAAAAAAATGCCTTGCGTAAAGAAAATAATAAACAAATTTCAAAGATTCGATTTAATCATCAACACGATCTGTATGTACAAGAAGAAAAACTAAAAAAATCTTTGTTTGAAAAGTTTCGTCGAGTCTTGAAGGAATACAAAGAGACAAATGAGTATGTTGAACACTTGAAGAAAATGATTCAAAATGTGCAAGAATATGCGAAAGAAGAACGTTATGAAATTTATATTGACCCTTCGGATCAGCAGCTACTTGCAGAATTGGAGGAATTTTCTAACGTGGAATTAAATATATCAGACCGTGACTTTATAGGGGGAATTCGGGGAGTGGTCAGAGATCGAGGCGTTTTACTCGATTATTCTTTCTCTACATTACTCACTCGAACGGAAGAGAATTTCTCTATAACGGAGGGACTTAACGAATGATGGAAGTAAAAAATAAAATTTATTCAATTAATGGACCAATTATTAAAATTCAAGGACCTACAGATTTTGCAATGGAAGAATTGGTGTATGTTGGGAACGATCGCCTCGTTGGTGAAGTGATTGGTATCGATCAGTTCAAAACAACCATTCAAGTCTATGAAGAAACAGATGGTATAAAGCCTGGAGAACCCATTGAAGGTACCAACGAATCCATGGCAGTCGAGTTAGGCCCAGGCATGCTCGATAATATCTTTGATGGGATTCAACGTCCTTTAAAAGAGATTGAAAAAGTAAGTGGATTCCAAATTAAAAGAGGGATTAATATTCCTTCTTTAGATCGAGAAAAATTATGGGAAATCACCCCGGTGATTGCTATTGGCGAAACGGTGAGTGGAGGAGAGATCGTTGCTGAAATTCCTGAGACTAAAGCGATCTCCCATAAAGTCATGGTCCCGCCTGATGTTTCTGGGAAAGTTATTGAAGTTGTCAGTCCTGGTCAATACACCATTGACGAAGTTCTAGTAAAAATTCAACAAGTCAATGGAAATATTGTAGAGGTGAAAGGCTATCAAAATTGGCCCATCCGAAAACCACGGACAGTGTTAGAACGTCTTGAAAGTACTCGTCCATTAATTACGGGCCAAAGAGTGATTGATTCTGTTTTCCCACTTGCTAAAGGAGGAGCAGCAGCTATTCCGGGTGGATTTGGTACAGGAAAAACAACGATGCAACATCAAATCGCTAAATACGCGGATGCAGATATCATTGTATATATTGGTTGTGGTGAACGTGGAAATGAAATGACAGAAGTTCTAGAAGACTTTGCTGAATTAATTGACCCGCGAAGTGGCGCTTCTTTAATGGAACGTACCGTATTAATCGCTAATACTTCTGATATGCCAGTGGCTGCCCGAGAAGCATCGATTTACACGGGAATTACTATTGCTGAATATTATCGGGACATGGGCTATGATGTCGCAATTATGGCGGATTCAACTTCGCGATGGGCAGAAGCGCTTCGTGAACTGTCTGGACGTTTAGAGGAAATGCCTGGAGAGGAAGGTTTCCCAGCTTATTTATCTAGTCGAATTGCCGCTTTCTATGAGCGAGCAGGGGATATGGAAAACTTAAACCATACCAATGGTTCTGTTTCAATTATTGGTGCCGTTTCTCCTCAAGGGGGAGACTTCTCTGAGCCCGTTACCCAAAACACCAAACGTTATGTCCGTTGTTTCTGGGCACTAGATTCTAGCTTAGCCCATGCGCGTCACTATCCAGCAATTAACTGGATCGGCAGTTATAGTCAGTACCTCGATGATTTAGCTCATTGGTATACTAAAAATGTCGATGAAAACTTTATAAAAAACCATAATGAAATGATGGTGCTTTTAAAAGAAGAAGATGAACTACTTGAAATTGTAAAACTAATCGGTAGTGATGTGCTGCCTGATTCTCAAAAATTAACCTTACAAATCGCCAGAGTCATTCGGCTAGGATTTTTACAACAGGCTTCTTTCCATGAGATTGATAGCTCTGTACCGATTGAGAAACAGGCCAAGATGTTAGATATTATTTTATATTTATATGACCGAAGTCAAACATTGATTTCATTTGGTTTTCCGGTCAGTTATTTAACGCAATCGAATATCTTTAATCAAATCATCAATATTAAATACAATATTCCAAATGACCATTTAGAGGAATTAGAAGATTACTATAACAAAATCGATGCGTTTTATGAAAAAGCAATGCAAGAGAATGGATGAGGAGAGATAGGATGGCAATTGAACATTTAAACTTAAGCTCTATAGAAGGGCCATTAGTTGCCGTGGATGGAGTCCGTGAAGCGGCTTTTGGTGATATTGTACGTTTTCGTACAAACCAAACAGAAGAAAAAATTGGTCAAGTTATTTCTATCGAAGGTGAGCAGTGTTTAATTCAAGTGTTTGATGAAACAACAAATATGTCATTAAATAACACTCATACAACATTCAGTGGTCATGGGATGGAAATTGAACTTGCTCCAGAAATTTTAGGACGTACTTTTGATGGTATTGGGCGCCCGTTAGACGAACTGGGTCCCATCCATTCAGAAATCAAACGAGATGTAAATGGGGCACCTTTAAACCCTGTTGCTCGAGTTTATCCAAAAGATTTTATTGAAACAGGTTTCTCAGCGATTGATGGTTTAACAACGCTTATTCGTGGACAAAAGTTACCGATCTTCTCTGGAGAAGGTCTGTCTCATAATGAATTAGCTGCTCAAATCGTTAAGCAAGCTAAATTGGGCGAAAATGTTGAAGGAGAATTTGCATTAGTCTTTGCAGCGATGGGGGTAACTCACGATACCGCTGACTTCTTTAGACGTACTTTTGAAGAGAGTGGAACGATGGACCATGTGACAACCTTCTTAAATACAGCAGATGATCCGGTGATGGAAAGAATTATCACGCCAAAAGTTGCTTTAACGACAGCTGAATACTTAGCTTACGACTTGGGTTACCATGTACTCGTTATTTTGACCGATATGACCTCTTTCAGTGAGGCTTTACGAGAAATATCCAACGCGAAAGATGAAATTCCTTCACGTAAAGGGTATCCTGGCTATTTATATTCAGAATTAGCGACAATTTATGAAAGAGCAGGGATTGTTAAAGGAAGAAACGGCTCAGTGACACAGATTCCTATTCTAACGATGCCCAATGATGATATCACGCATCCTATCCCTGACTTAACGGGCTATATTACTGAAGGACAAATTGTTTTAGATCGTGACTTACAACATAAAAATATTTTTCCGCCGATTGGTGTTCTCCCTTCCTTATCTCGTCTGATGTCAGACAGTATCGGAGCAGAGTACACACGTGAAGACCACGAAGGAGTAGCCAATCAGCTTTTTGCTTCTTACTCAAATACGATGGAAGCACGAAGTTTAGCTTCCGTCATTGGTGAAGAAGAGTTATCCGATATTGATAAAATGTACCTAGCCTTTGGGAATAAATTTGAAGAAGAATTTGTAGGCCAAGGGAAAGATCAGACTCGTACAATGGAAGATACATTAAACTTAGGATGGGACTTATTACGACTCTTACCGGAAGAAGAATTAGACCGAGTAGACTCAAACATTCTAGAAAAATATTATAATAATAAGGAGTATTCACTAAAAAGCTTTTCAGCAATGAACTTAGCTAAAGAAGGTGAAAATAATGGAGATTGATCGTTCACCCACAAAAGGGAATTTGATGCAAATTGAAAAAACATTAGAATTATCAAGAAGCGGACACAGTTTGATGGACCGCAAACGCCTTATTTTAATGAACGAAATTGTGTCTTTAGTTGAAAAAGCGAAGCAAGTCCAAGATGACTTAACCGCAGCTTATGAGAATGCTTATGCACAAATGGCTCTAGCGGAAGAAGCTGTCGGGCTATTTAACCTACAAGAAATTGCAGAAGGTATCGAGGTAGAAGATCAAATAAATATTAAAGTGCGTAGTATTATGGGGTCAGAGATACCTGAAATCGATTATACCGAACAAAAAGCAGATAAACTCCCTTATTCCTTGACTGAAACATCGATTGAAGTTGATCGGGCACGTTTAGCATTTGAAGAAGTAAAAAAACTACAGATAAAATTAGCAGAAATTGAAAATACAGCTTATCGTTTAGCCAATAACATTCAAAAAACGCAAAAAAGAGTGAATGCTTTACAAAACGTGACGATTCCCCAACTAGAATCAGCGCAAAGAGATATTAATAACGAATTGGAAGAAAAAGAACGGGAAGAGTTTACGCGCATGAAAGCTGTCAAACGTGTATTGAGCGAAAAAGAATTGATTGAAAATCAACGAATGAAAGAATACGACCAAGGTTAATCACCTTTAAAGATAGCCAACTTTTTTGAAAGTTGACTATCTTTTTTTGGTAAAAAGAGTGAAAAGGTGCCATGATTTGTTATAATAATTGAAAGTTAGTTAGTTTTACTGTTTAAGAACCTTGGAAAATGAGGAGTTGTCAACATGTCTGAAGATTTATTAACGAAAGAACTTTTATATGAAAAATTATTTGATGCGATGCAACAAAATGAACGAGAAACATTTCGAAAATTATTCTTAACTCTTCATGAGCGTGATCAGCAAGAATTTTTTCATTTACTTTATCCAGAAAATAAAGGTAAAATCACTGATTTTTTATCTGCAGCAGAATTTTCAGAGATTTTTGAATGGATGGATCTAGAAAGTAAAGAAGATATTATCGTTTATTTACCAGAAGAATATATTGTGGCTATTTTTAATTATTTACCGACAGACGTTTTGGCTGATTTTGTTTTTCTAACGACTCACTCGGATATCACGGCATTACTGGAGAAGATGGAACCGGAAGAACAAAAACGTCTGCGCGAAGTGATGACCTACGAAGACGAATCTGCAGGTTCGATTATGACCAAAGAATATTTCTTTATTTACGCAGAAGAAACTACCCAAAAAGTGATTGAACGGCTTCGTGAATTTGGTCAGCGTGCAGAGACGATTTATTATTTATATGTGGTAGATGGTAAACACCACCTGGTCGGAGTGTTGTCTTTACGTGATCTATTATTAGCATCAGAAACAACAAAAGTACAAGAAATTATGAATACACAAACTGTCAAAGTTCTTGTAAATGCGGAACAAAAAGAAGCAATCACGACGCTCCAAACTTATGATTTAATTGCTTTGCCAGTTGTTCGGGAAGATAATCGCTTAGTCGGTATCATTACGGTCGACGATGTGATGGATATTGTAGAGCTAGAGAATGCTGAAGATTTTCAGGCCTTTGCAGGGATCTCAACGACTACAATAGAAGAAACAGACGAAATGACCCCTTTTATGGCAGCCAAGCAAAGAAGTCCTTGGATTGTTTTACTGCTTTTCTTAAGTATGATTACAGGGAGTTTGATTGGCTTTTTTGAATCGACCTTGGCTTCTGTGGTTTCGCTGGCGGCATTTATCCCGCTAATTATGGGGGCGGCAGGAAACGTAGGCACGCAATCCTTAGCAGTCTCTCTTCGAAATATGAATAATGAGAATAAAAATTCGGTAAAAATCTCCCATGTTTTATTTCAAGAAATGCAAGCAGGCGCATTTATTGGCCTGATCGCGAGTGTTGTTATTTTTGGAATTGTGACGGTTTTATATAAAAATATTGTATTAGCCTTTATTGTGGGAATATCTGTCCTGCTTTCGATTATGGCCGCGGCAGTTGTAGGAACGATTATACCTGAACTGATTCAAAAATTAAATTTTGATCCGGCAGTCGCAAGTGGTCCTTTTATTTCTACGATTAATGATACACTTGGTTTGCTTATCTATTTTGCAACAGCGACAACGCTCCTTGGTTTGTTACAATAAAAAGAGAAGTTTTAGCCTACCAATTCTTTAAAACATCTGCTATAATAGGACATGTTGTAAATAAAAAATAAAAATATGAAGACTAAAATTAAAGGTAGAAAAGAGTAACTTGTTTAAAATTTCAGGGAGTAAATACATCAACTGAAAGTATTTATAATGAAAAACTTGTGAAGTTCACTTCTACCACTCGTGTTTTTGATCCTGTTTATAAAAACCATCAGAAATAACGAATAAAATGGTGAGTACCCGGTTTGCGCCGTTATGCAATCTAAGTGCAAGAAAACTTTAGCCAATCCTGTTTTCTTGAACTAGGGTGGTACCGCGCATAACTTCGTCCCTTTTTTAGGGAGGAAGTTTTTTATATTTAAAAGGAAGGAAGAAAGACGTTGGATTTAAAAACAAAACTAGAAGAACTTGCAGAATCTTCGATGACTGCGATTAAAAATAGTGACACATTAGATGAAATCGAAACATTACGTGTACAATTATTGGGTAAAAAGGGCGCTTTGACTGATTTACTAAAAATGATGAAGGATTTGGAAGCTAGTGAGCGACCAGTTGTTGGAAAATTAGCCAATGAGATTCGCGATGATTTAACAGAAAGAATTACGGATAAAAAAGAAGAACTAGAACAACAAGCACTGAATGAACAGCTTAAAGAAGAAACCATTGATGTCACTTTGCCTGGGCGTCAATACAAAAAAGGTCAAACCCATGTTATCCATCAAGTCATGGAAGAGATGGAAGATTTATTTTTAGGGATGGGTTATAAGATTATTAGTGGTTCTGAAATTGTTTCCGATTATTTAAACTTTGAACGGGTCAATGTCCCTCAAGACCACCCCGCACGAGACATGCAAGATTCATTCTATATTAATGATCATTATTTACTACGAACACAGACTTCGGCGGTACAACCGTTAATTATCGAAGCACATGATTTTTCACAAGGGCCTTTAAAAGTCATTAGCCCGGGGAAAGTCTATCGCCGAGATTCAGATGATGCGACCCACTCGCACCAATTCCATCAAATTGAAGGGATTGTCGTCGATGAAAATATTACAATGGCTGACTTAATGGGCACACTAGAAGTGATGTCTAAGGAAATTTTCGGGGCAGATCGTCGTGTCCGTTTCCGTCCGAGTTATTTCCCATTTACGGAACCTTCCGTAGAAGTCGATGTGAGTTGTTTTAATTGTGATGGCGCTGGTTGTAGAATTTGTAAGCACAGTGGCTGGATTGAAATTCTAGGCGCTGGGATGATTCATCCGAATGTATTAGAGATGAGTCACGTGGACTCCACAAAATATTCCGGCTTTGCTTTTGGGGTCGGACCAGATCGTATGGCTATGTTGAAATATGGTGTTGATGATATTCGTCATTTCTTCTTAAACGATCAGCGTTTCTTGAGTCAATTTCATCAGAAAGGGGAAGAATAGATGTTAATCTCATTTAATTGGTTAAAAGAATATCTAGATTTATCACAAATTACACCGGCTGAGTTAGCGGAAGCATTTACTTTAGGCGGTTTAGAAGTTGAACATATGGAAGAGTTAGGAAAAGATCTCGATCATTTAGTGGTCGGAGAAGTCTTAACTTGTGACCCTGTTGAAGGATCCGACCACTTGAACAAAACGACAGTGGATGTTGGGACAGAAACCTTGCCCATTGTTTGTGGTGCGCCTAACGTGGCGGTTGGTCAAAAAGTTGTGGTCGCAAAAGTGGGGGCTGTTCTTCCAGGAGATTTTGAAATAAAAGAAGCAAAATTAATGGGAGAACCTTCGGAAGGGATGATTGTCTCACTGGATGAGTTAGGTCTTTCTGATGCGATTATTCCTAAACATGCAGAAGATGGTATTTATATTTTAGCGGATGATGCAACTGTTGGTGATGATGCACGTCCTTATGTAGGTCTTGATGATACTATTATTGAGTTTGATTTAACACCTAACCGTGCGGATGCTTTAAGTATGCGGGGTGTCGCGCATGAAGTCGCAGCATTATTTGATCAAACACCAACGTTCAAAGAAGTGACTGTCCATGAAGAGGATTCTGAGACCGTTGAAGATTATTTATCGGTAGAAGTTGAAGATGCAGAAGATACGCCGATTTATAAAATGCGCTTGGTGAAAGATGTGACGATTGGCGAGAGTCCAATTTGGATGCAACATAAATTAATGCATGCCGGCATTCGACCGATTGATTTAGTCGTTGATATTACGAACTATGTGATGCTTGAATTTGGTCAACCTCTTCATGCATTTGATTATGAAAAATTAGGTTCTGATCAAATCTATGTACGTCGTGCTTTAGAAGGAGAAGTTATTACAACGCTCGATGGGCAAGACCGTCACTTAAACCCTGATAACTTAGTGATCACCAATGGACAAAAATCTGTAGCGTTAGCGGGTGTTATGGGGGGAGCGAATTCAGAAATATCCGATGAAACCCAAACGATTGCCATTGAAGCCGCGGTATTTAACCCTGTCTTAACTCGACGAACAGCTAACCGCTTGAATTTACGTAGTGAAGCGAGTGGCCGCTATGAAAAAGGGATTAATATGGCGACTGTTCAAGAAGCTGTAGACTTAGCGGCAGTCTTGATGGTGGATCTTGGTGGTGGAACGATTGTAGCAGGCACAGCTGATTCTGTAAATGTTGGTGCGCTTGACACAAAAATTACCACGACGACAGAGAAAATAAATAGTTTAATCGGGACTTCTTTAACCGATAATGAAATATCCTCTATTTTGGATCGTTTAGGTTTTCCTCATGAAATGGAAGAAGGTAAGCTTGAAACAAGTATTCCTCCACGTCGTTGGGATGTCAAAATACCAGAAGATTTAATTGAAGAGATTGCACGGATTTATGGCTACAATAATATTCCCCTAACGCTTCCTGTGACACAATCGATTCCGGCAGAGTTGACAGTAAAACAAAAAATGACGCGGGAAATACGGGGTATTTTAGAAGGCGATGGGCTACAAGAAGCTATCAGTTACTCCTTAATGACATCTGAAAAAGCTTCAAAATATGCGATCGTAAAAGACGAATTAGTTTCTTTACAAAACCCAGCAAGCGAGGAACGCGTAACGCTGACTCAAAATTTAGTGAGTGGTTTAATCGATGACGCCACTTATAATCGTTCTCACCAAGTATCTGAGATTGCTTTGTATGAAATTGGTCATGTCTTTTATAAAGAATCTGAAGAACAATTTAATGAATACACTCATATTGCAGCACTATTAACGGGTGAGAATGCGAAAGACTGGCTCGGCGAAAATGAACCGCTTGATTTTTATACCATTAAAGGAATTGTAGAAACAGTTCTTTCAGGGTATTCATTTAAAGAAGCGATCACGTATCGTCTAGCGCCTGAACGTGAAGGGATGCATCCAGGCCGAACAGCGGATATCTATTTAGGTGAAGAATTATTAGGGTATGTGGGTCAGTTACATCCAACAGAAGCCAACCAAAGTGATTTAAACGATACTTTTGTCTTTGAAGTTTCTTTAGATCAAATGGTTGAAGTGCCGAAAGAAACTGTGGAATATACTGTCCTCAACCGTTATCCAGGATCATCGCGTGATATTGCATTATTAGTGGATGAAACGGTGACGCATCAGGCACTCGCACAAACGATTTCTGAAAATGGTGGGAAACATCTACAAAATATTCATCTATTTGATTTATATGATGGAGAAAATATTGAAGCAGGTAAAAAATCAATGGCTTATTCTCTATATTATGCTAATCCAGAAGCAACATTAAAAGAAGAAGAAGTGAATGACGCTTTTGAACAAGTCAAACAAGCTTTAATAGAGAACTTTAAGGCTGAAATCCGTTAATTTTTAGTCCTTCATTTAAGAAATAGGAATAAAATAGAAATGAAAGCAGCTGAAAAGCGGAGGGAACTCCTGCCTTGAGCTGCTTTTTTGTGTCGTGCTTCAAATGCTTCTTGTTGAGGACAAAAAGGATTATCGATATGGGGTCGTTCGTGGTCACGAGCCTGCTTCTCGCGCTCACGAATTTTGGTTTCGTGCGCTCGCGATCCCATCTCGTGGTCATGTCATCCAATAACATGTTCACGAGACGACCTCCCGTGCTCATGTCTCTCGATTTCGCTGCTGCGAGCACTTTTTTATCCTAAGTGCTAGAGAAAAGTTCTCCAAGGAAAGCTTTTAAGGACAAAATGATGAAATACTGTTTAATTTTTGTTAATATGTTAAAGTGATTTAAACTAAAGGAGTTTGTGTAGATGGCAAACGAAAGAAAAAGAACCAGAGTGGTTATTGATGGAAAAGATTATACAATTGTGGGAGACAAATCAGCCGCCCATATTGAACTTGTAGCTGAAACCATTAATAAACAACTTGAAGAATTGAAATCTTTATCGACCGCCTTATCCAAAGAAGAACAAGCGATTTTGGTGGCGGTTAACGCTGTATCTGATCAGGTTGAAAGTCATAAAAGAATGATTGAATTAGAAGAAAAGATAAAACAAGCAGGGATCGATTTAGAAGATTAGCTGTTTTGAGGAGCAAATAGATATGATCACTTTATTCGTTTTACTCGTATTATTTATTGGAGCGTATGCTGGCTATAAAAAAGGGATTGTTATGCAATTATTACAAACGATTGGCTATGCGCTTGTTTTAATCTTTGCAAAGGACAATTATCGCTTTTTAAGCGAAAAATTATATTTATTACTTCCTTATCCAACACCTTTTGCTCCCGAAGCAAATCCTTATCGTTTTTATGATGAACGTTTGATGTTGAGTATGGATGAATCTTACTATGATATTTCTGCTTATTTAATTATTTTAGTTGTCGGTTGGTTAGTGATTCGCTTTTTGTCAAAACTTCTTTCCTACACTCTAGAAAAAATGAGAGTTCCTGAACCTTTAAGCGGGGTTGGTGGGAGTATCCTTGGCTTTGGTGTGAATTATATGGGGTTATTTTTTGTTTTATTCCTATTGACAACCATCCCATATGATGGAGTCCAAGACCGCATCGCCGATAACTTTTTGACAAATAAGATAGTGACATCGACTCCTGCCGTGTCCGATAGAGCTTATCAAACGTTTGTTTTAGAAGTCAATCAAAGAACTAGAGAAGAAGAACCGTTACTGGATATTCAATCAACGGATGAAGAAAGTACTGAAGAATAACTAAAAAGAAATGTAAGATAAAGAAAAAAGTGTTGCATCGTATCTATTGCTTTGCGGCACTATTTTTCTGTATGACTAATGGAGTGAATAATATATGAAACAAATTGATTTTAAATCGATGCAAACTCTAGAATATCCAAAGATTATTGAACAACTTAGTGCTCATACTGTTTCAGACCTTGGTCGCCAAAAGGTTAAGGAGCTCCTTCCTTCAACATCCCATGCCGAAGTTGAACAAATGTTGGAAGAAACAGATGATGTCGTAAAATTATTCCGTCTAAAAGATGGCCTTCCTTTAGGTACCTTTGCAGATGTTCGTCCTCATATTAAACGGATGGAAATTGGTGCTATTTTATCAGGGCAGGAACTCATTCAAATTGGGCAGCTAATTAAAGGAGCCCGTGAGATTGAGAATTTCTTTGTCGATCTTAAAGAAGAAGATATAAAATTAAACCAATTATATACAAAAGTTGAACAGCTGATTGTCTTGGCTGTATTAGAAAGAAAAATTTATAGCACACTCACAGAGAGTGGCGTAGTTCTTGATGATGCCAGTTCAAAATTGAAGTCTATCCGTACGTCGATCCGTCAAACTGAAGGAAACGTTCGTGATAAATTAAATAATATCGTGCGCGGTTCACAATCAAAATATTTAACCGATAGTATTATTACGATGCGCAACGATCGGTACGTGATTCCTGTTAAATCAGACAGCCGAGGCGTATTTGGAGGCGTGGTCCATGACCAAAGTTCAAGTGGCCAAACATTATTTATTGAACCTCAAAGTGTCTTGGATCTAAATAACCGCTTAAAACAACTTCAAAGTGAAGAAAGATATGAAATTGAGCAAATATTAACTGATTTAAGTGTCGAAATTTTACCTTATACGCAAGAAATCTTAAACAATTTAGAAATCTTAGTGGAATTGGATATTTTACAGGCCAAAGCACTTTACGCTCGCGAACTCGACGCGACACGGCCACTAGTCCACAAAGATAATTATATTGATTTATACAGCGCCCGACACCCACTAATCCCTGAAGATGAGGTCGTAGCGAATGATATCGCCTTAGGTGAAAGCTATAAAACCATTGTCGTTACCGGCCCAAATACGGGTGGTAAAACCGTTATCTTAAAAACACTAGGCCTTTTACAACTGATGGGGCAGACGGGACTTTATTTACCAGTGGAGATTGAGAGTACAATTGGTGTCTTTCGTCATGTCTTATCGGATATTGGGGATGAGCAGTCGATTGAACAAAACTTATCCACGTTCTCTTCTCACTTAACCACAACCATCTCTATTCTAGAAGAAGCGGATGAAGACAGCCTTATTTTACTTGACGAGTTAGGGGCAGGAACGGACCCGCAAGAAGGGGCAGCCTTAGCGATCTCGATATTAGATACGATTGGTGCGATTGGAAGTTATGCGATGATTACCTCCCACTATCCTGAACTAAAACTGTATGGTTATAATCGTCCAGAAACAATGAATGCTAGTATGGAATTTGATGTGGATTCCTTAGAACCAACTTATAAATTTAAGTTAGGGATTCCTGGAAGAAGTAATGCTTTTGAAATTGCTCGTCGACTAGGAATGCGCGACGAAATTATTGATACGGCACGATCGTTGATGAGTAGCGAGAGTCAAAGTGTTGATGAGATGATTCAAGATCTGGATGAAAAACAAAAAGAAGCTGAATATTCTTCCAAAGAGCTTCGTCAGAAATTATTAGAAGCGCAAAGATTGCATAGTGAACTAAGTGCTGAGTTTGAAAATTATCAAAATGAAAAAGAAAACTTGAAACAACAAGCACAAGAAGAAGCCAATCAAATTGTAGAAGAGACGAAAAGAAAAGCTGATAATATTATCGAAGACTTAAGACAAAGACAGCTTGAAGGTAGAGGCGGCCAAGAGGTTAAAGAACATGAGTTTATTGAAGCTCAGTCACAACTTTCAGCTTTAAGACAAGAAGAAGAACAGCTGAAAGAAAATAAAGTTTTGCAACGAGAAAAAGATAAAAAAGCCTTAAAAGAAGGGCAAGCCGTGTACGTCCATTCTCTCGGCCAAAACGGAACGTTAGTAGAAAGAGTGGATGAGAATGAATGGGTCGTACAAATGGGAATGCTAAAAATGAAACTGCCTGAAGAAGATTTATCCGTGAGGGAACAAGAAGAAGAAAAAGAAAGCACCACGAGTTATAAAGGCTCTGCAAGTTCCGTTCGCCCAGAATTAGACTTACGAGGGGAGCGAGTCGAACCTGCTCTTTCTCAATTAGATCAATATTTAGATCAAGCCTTACTGGCTAATTATCGAGAAGTGACGATTATTCATGGACATGGTACAGGCGCTGTCCGAAGCGCGGTACAAGATGCTTTACGTAAACATCCAAGAGTTAAAAGTTTCAAAATCGCCCCTGCTAATCAAGGAGGCGCAGGAGCGACGATTGTTTCTTTAAAATAAATAACAACCGGAAACTATTTTTTGGTAATCAAAATAAAAATATGCTAAACTACGTTAGGAATTGGGAAAACCTATTCCCATTAATTTACAGGAGGGTTTTATAATGGTTAAAGTTGTAACAGACGCAACATTTGAAGAAGAAACGAAATCAGGCGTTACACTAACTGACTTTTGGGCTGAATGGTGTGGACCATGTAAAATGCAATCACCAGTCATTGAACAAATGTCCGAAGATTCAGATGGAACAGTTGAATACCTCAAAATGGATGTAGACGAAAATCCAGAAACTGCAAGACACTTTGGCATTATGAGTATTCCAACATTATTAGTGCAAAAAGACGGCGAAGTCGTTGACACTTTAATTGGTTACCATTCACAAGAACAAATTGAACAGGTATTAAACAACCACATTTAATGAATAGAAACGGCCACGTATAATGAGAATCGTTATACGTGGCTTTTTTTGAGCAATAATATAAAAATGTTCGTAAAAATTCATTGATTTTTAGAGAATGATTCACTTTTCTTCCTTATAATGATAGAAGAGTATGTGTAAAATAGTTCTCGGGGACTAATTCCCGAATTTTTGGTATAGATTTCT
>CAJUOQ010000033.1 GCA_910588235.1 uncultured Atopostipes sp.
TCGCATTCGGGACTTGCACCCGTTAGAGTTCGCCCATGCTGGGCGAACAAAAAAGACACTGAGCTTTTTACTCAGTGTCTAGCTTTAGTTCAATAATTGAGTCAAACCATTTCGCAGCTAGTTCTTCATCATGTGTAATGACCAAAATGACAGCGTTGGTCTCTTTTAAATGCTGTAACAGGCGGCCAAAACGTTCCATGTGTTCATAATCAAGGCCGCTTGTGGGTTCATCAAAAATAATAATTTCTTTGCCTGAAAGTAAAGCAGAAGCAACCGCCACACGTTGCTTTTGTCCTTCTGATAAACTCATTGGATGTCTTTCTTTATAAGAAGACAAATTCAAGGCGGCCATCACCTCTTCTGCCGCTTCAGGCATTTGGGCACCTAGCAATATTTCATCCTCGACTGAATCACTGAATAATTGATAGTTCATATCTTGCATGACTAAATAACTCTTTTGCAGGAGTTGTTTAGCTGTCATTTTTTTACCCGCCCAGTAAATTTTGCCGGCCAAGGATGGCTGGAAACCAGTTAAAGTGTTCGCTAACGTTGATTTTCCTCTACCATTCGCGCCCATTATCCCAGTGATTTGTCCTGGATAAAAGTCTAAATATAAATCTTCTAAAACTTTCTTTTTTCCATAGCCAATAGTTAAGCTTTTCGTCTGTAAAAGTCCGGGATTTGTCGGTACAGATGCGCTTTTTTTATCTTGAATTTTTTCTCGATGACTAGATAAATCTAGCGAACGCAAGCCCATTTGATAGAGTTCTTCATTTGATAACTGAATAAAATCAGCCGCAGCCCACTGCTTTTTAATCGTTCCCTGTTCGAATAGAATATAACGATCCACTAAATCTTTCGTCCACGCTAATCGGTGTTCTAAAATCACAATGGTTACACCGCGTGCTTTTAAAAGTTGGACCATCTTTCGGATACGAGCCATTGCTTCTTGGTCTAAATTACTTGTTACTTCATCCAAAATCAGTACAGCCGGTTCTAGCATATTTGCGGTGACAAAAGCAATTTGTTGTTTTTCTCCGCCTGACAACTGAAAGATATTTCGATCCAGCAAATGTTCAATTTCAAACGTCTTTGTTTTGTGTATAATTTGTTTTCGAATAGCATCTGGGTCAAAACCCATATTTTCTAATGGGAAAGCTAATTCACTTGTTGTATTTACAGCAAAATGTTGCGTTTTTGGATTTTGAAAAACACTACCGACAATGGGTACATACTCTTCAATGTCTGACGTCTCTGCATTTAAATGAAAAGTTTGTAAATGTCCGGTCAATTCTCCCTCAATATACTGAGGACTAATACCATTTATCAGTCGAGAAAAAGAAGTTTTTCCACTACCACTTCCACCACAAATAAGTACACACTCTCCTTTTTCTACTTTTAAATGAAGGTCCTTTAAAAAAGGTTCTTCTGTATGTAAAAATTTAAAAGAAGCTCCTTGACTCGTAATCGCTTGTTTCATGATCCAACTCCTCCTAGATAGAAGCCTAAAGGTAAGAAAGCGAAACCTAAATAAAACCAATCAAACAGAGACATTTTAAGCTGCACAATGCTCGTATGAGTACCTGGCAAGCTTAAACCTTTTGTTAATGAAGACACCGTTAGATCTTCCGCAACCTGCGTCGCATTCATCAATAAAGGAATTAAAATAAACTCAAGTGTTTGGAGCGGGTGTTTAACTAAATCCCAAAAGTTTGTCCCGATTCCACGAAAAGCCAGCGCTTTTCTAATATGTCTATAATCTTCTTTTATCGTTGGAAAAAACCTAGCCATCACCGCTAAAGGAATAAGTAGCGCATTGGGCAAACGTAATTTTTTAAAGGCAGCAATCCATTCACTCACTGTAGTTGTTTTCATAGAATAACTCCCCGCTATAATACTCGGCAACAACACCCGCAAGCCATGAACTAAAAAGGAGAATAGAAAAATAAAAAAGGGATTATTGACATCAGGCAAGAGATAGATAGCAGCAAGCGTTTGAACCAAATAAACACTTAAAAAAAGGAGGCTCCAGCGATAGAAGCCCGCGATGAAAAGCGGCAAAATGTAGATCAGAATTAGTAATAATTCTGTCGTAAAATGAAGGGGCAGACCAATATAAAGAGCTGCTAATACCAGCAACAGTAATTTCGTTCGTGGATCAAGTATACGTTTCATTACACGATGCCTGCTTTTTTAAAGTGTTTTTTCAGCATTCGTTGGCCAAATAAACCACCGATAAGTGCTGCGGCAAAAATACCGATCGTTAATAAAACGAAAGTACTTTGCGAGATACTCGCAAAAGCGCCCTCGATATACGCAGCATCTCTTCCCTGTTCTAATAATTGCTCAATATATATATTCGAGAAGAAAAACATGGGTAGAACTGGTCCAATCGTACTAAAAGAAAAAATTAAATAACTAACGAGTAAGCCCACTTTGCTTTTATACTTAAAAATATAAGCGACGAGATCAGCGATGAAAGAAATGCCAATACATATAAAAAGTGCTCCAGGGAAACGGCCCATAATAAAAAAGAAAATACCCATAATCGAGCCCATAATAGTTATTGCTCCGAACCGCGGAACTTTAGCCGCCATTAACATAAAAATGGTACCCGATAACAAAGCGGAAACCACTGGAATAAATACATAAGAATAACCAGGAAGAATAAAAACAACGAGTAAAGCCGAAATAGCGACCATAATAAAATACATCGCTGTAAACACCCCGATTGAAATGAAATCTTTTATTTTAATGCTACTTTTTTTATTTTTAATCATAATAAACGTCTCCTCTTCAAGTATATTAAACGATTCACAAGCAAAATGCAAAGGAAAAAATATAAGCGACGGTGTGAATTTTTCTGACCATTTACTTAATTTGCTACACCAATCATGAATATTTTTAAAAGAGGAGCCTTATAAAATAGATGTAGAATTTTTCCAGAGTGTAATGTGTGGGCACTGTTTGATTATGTCGGATCGCACCTGTGCAATTGTTCAAAAATATCCGGATATAAATATTATTCACCACTCTTACTCACTCCGTTGGGAAGAGCCATTAGACGAGACGATCAATGAAGAAGCGTTCGGCTCCGATTGGGTGCGGGCATGGAAAATTGCCAACCGCATTGATGAGAAACATCGTTTTAATATTGAAGGGATGAAACAAGTTGATTTTAAAATGCCCACAGCTCGTTTAGCTATGATTGCGATTCGTGCCGGTACTTTAGCGGGTGGCAATGCATGGGATTCAAGTCTTTAATTAAGGATAAAATCTCCTAGCATTTGTAGGCTTTTTGTTTATCTGTTGGTGGAGCATAAATAGAAAAATCTGCCTAGATATCCTTTGCATCTAGGCAGATTGAAAAGATTGGATTTATGATTGTTCGCTTTCGTTATAACGTCCTTCGTCGCACAAAAAATTATAATAAACCTTCTAATTGAGCAACATAAATAGCTAGCGATAATAAATCGGCGGCGCCTCCAGGGCTTAAATGGCGTTCGATGAGTACCTCGTCATACTTTTTTAAAGCTTTGCGGATCGTTTTAGGTGTATTGGCTTCATAAATGGCTTGCGCTTCTTCCCGCACCTGATAAAAGGCTGTGATTCCGCCCCGATGGATAAGATTGGTATCCTCTGCTTGACTCATTGTTAACACTAAACAATGAAGCAGCACCCCTTCTCGGTGATTTGGATATTTCTGTAAATTTTCTCGCAAGTAAGGGAGCATTACCTTTGTTAAAATAGGATACCCATTTTCTGCGACCCCTCGAATCCCACTAATCCCATACTCTTGAAAAAGACGCTCACCATAACTTAGCGTTTCTTTTTGGTCCAAATTCGAAAAATCTTCCGTAACAAGACCCGCACACATTAATGACACATAGTCAAATAACTCTTCCGTTTCTTCTTTTGTAAAGGGAAATTTCAAGTTTTTCTGTTTTATGCCATAGGCTGTCGCTGCTAAAATAACCGCAAAAGAAAAATTGGCGCCTTTGTGCGTGTTGATCTTATGGGTTGCCTCCATCATGGCATGCTCTGCGTCTATTCCTGCATCACGTGTTTTTAAAAATAATTCTTTAGGATCGCCTCCTGAGGGATGTTCATACCCTAGCATTAAATATTGATGAAAATAAGGCATTAAAGCATTAATCGCATCCATAAAAGTAAAAATATCCATATCATGATGAGACCCCGTATTGAATCGATCTACAAGTCCTGGTTTGGGGGATAAAATAACTTCATATAAGATCGCTTTATGTGCATATTGCGTAAGTTGTTTTATTTTTTTATTCAATTTCTCGACGTTCCATTTCTGCTAAAACGAACTTTAAAGAATCATCTAAGTGGTTATGGATAATTTTTTCTAATTCGTCCCAATTTTTATTTTTCATGCCTTCGAAAATAGTCCAATGGTCTTCTAAAGCTGGCCCTGATCGTAATTCTGACTTAATCGATAAATCACGAAAATAACTGAGATATTCTTTTAAGTTAATAACGATTGCAGCGAGTCTTTTCATTTCACTTTTATCGTAAATATATTGATTGAAGTCGCGAAATCCTTTGAGTAAAAGATCGATTTCACTCTTTTCATAATGATGATTGGCTTCTTGTAGGAGTGCTTCCAATTCATCAAATTCAGCGGCCGTCATCTTTTTAGCTGCTTTTTTAGTCGCTAACGTATCTAAAGCTTTTCGAATATCATAAATTTCATGGGCATCGCGCACACTGATCCCTTTAACAATGACCCCACTTCCATGGATTCTTTCGACTAACTTCTCTTCTTCTAGTTTTTCTAAAGCATGTCGAATCGGTGTCCGACTAATATTTAAAGTATCTGAAAGTTCTTTTTCATTGATGCGCTCCCCTGCAGGAATTTCTCCTAAAACAATCGTCTTTTTTAGGGCTTCATGAAGAGAGACTTTTAAAGTTCTATTTTGAGTAATATCTAAATTACTTTTCACCTTTGACACAAAATCTTTCACTGTTGCTGTTCCTCCTTAATTCTACTGCACCTATTATTATACGCGTAAAAAGTCTTTGAGCAAAAAAATATTTAAATTTTATTATAAAATATAGGCAAGGAGTCTTTATTTTATAATGAGGAGAGCATTAAAAAAATCGATCATGCTTGCTTGAAGCACACCGAAAGTACAATATTCTATCGACTCTTCTATTCACATGCTAACTTATTATCTATATAATGAAGATGTTGTGAAAGCGTTTCTAGAATAATTCACAGAGGATGTGGGACGATGTTAACGACTAAACGACTATGGCTTGATCGAGATCAACCTATGCGTGAGCGTTGGCTAAAGTTTTTAAAACAAAATAATTTACAGCCAGAAGAGGTTGACTATACGATCGGAATTTTTGATGATGGCCGTTTAATTGGTACGGGGTCTATTTATCAAAATATCATTAAACTAATTGCGGTTTGTGGAGACTATCAAGAACAAAATTTACTGACTTCATTAGTGACAGAACTTGCAGATTATTTATGGACAAATGATATTACGCATTACTTTTTATATACAAAACCTGAGAACATGAAATATTTTACTTCCCTTGGTTTTAAAAGAATTATAGAGACAGATACAGTCGCTTTTATGGAGCGTGGAACCCCTGACCTAGAGGATTACCTTTCGAAATTGACAGAGGTTAAAGCAGAGGCTAAAGAGGCAGGCGCGATCGTTATGAATGCGAATCCTTTTACAAAAGGACATCTTTATTTAGTAGAGACAGCGCTCAAACAATGTGATCACTTATATGTCTTTGTTTTATCGGACGAATCTTCCCTGTTTTCTTTTGAAGAACGGTTCCGCTTAGTTAAAGAAGGTGTGGATCATTTGTCTGGTGTTACTGTCGTGCCTAGTCGTGAATATCAAGTATCGCAAGCCACCTTCCCTGCTTACTTTTTAAAAGACCAAGCAGCAGAAGAAGTCGCAAAATCCCAAGCGGAACTAGATGCGACACTTTTTAAAGAAAAAATTGCACCTGTGTTGGATATTCGCATACGGTTTATGGGAGAAGAACCTCTTTCAAAAGTCACCGAAATTTATAATGAAGCGATGGCAGCTACTTTTGGAAAAGACATGGAACTTGTCGTCGTTCCCCGTTTACAATCAGAAGGCGAAGTGATTAGTGCAACACGAGTACGGCAAGCGATTGAAGATAAAAATATCGCTTTAATTAAACATTTTGTCCCAGAAACCACTTATCGTTATTTAACTGAACGCTTTACTCATTAAAATAAAAATATAGAGGTGAAATAAATGGAAATTTTAGAAAAAGGAATTAGCGGTACTACTGAGTCCAGTGACATTTATATTACTGTTGAGCCGAATGACGAAAATACGATTGCTATTGATTTACAATCAGATGTCGAAAAACAATATGGCGATCGCATTCGCGAAGTGATTACAAATACAGCTAAAAACTTAGGTGTATCGAGTGTGAAAGTAACTGCTGTTGATAGCGGTGCTTTAGATTGTACGATTACTGCTCGAACCCTAAATGCTTTACAACGGGCATTAGGAAACGAACGTTATAACTGGAAGGAGATTGAAACATGGAACGTTTAAGAAGAACAATGATGTTTGTCCCAGGTTCTAACGCGGGTATGATGCGTGACGCAACTCTTTATGGCGCAGATTCTATTATGTTTGACTTAGAAGACTCTGTTTCCTTAAATGAAAAAGATTCCGCTCGAACTTTGGTCCACTTTGCTTTAAAAACTTTTGATTATCACTCCGTGGAAACTGTCGTCCGTATAAACTCTTTAGAAACGGTCGGTAAACTCGACATCGAAGCGATGGTTCTTGCAGGGATTGACGTTATTCGTCTACCTAAAACAGAAAATGCGCAAGATATTCTGGATGTGGAAGCAGAAATTCAAAAAGTAGAAGAAGCTAATGATATTGAAGTTGGTACAACACGAATGATGGCAGCTATTGAATCACCAGGTGGCGTTTTAAATGCTCGAGAAATCGCTCAATCTTCCAAACGCTTAGTTGGTATTGCCTTAGGTGCTGAAGACTATGTCACAAGTATGAAAACAACTCGCTCACCTGAAGGTATTGAGTTATTATTCGCTCGTAGCTCTATCTTACACGCAGCACGTGAAGCAGAAATTGCAGCCATCGACACGGTCTACTCTGATGTGGATAATGAAGAAGGCTTAAGAGCTGAAGTCGAACATATTAAACAACTCGGATTCGATGGAAAATCAGTCATTAATCCTCGTCAAATCCCAGTCGTAAATGATATCTATGCCCCAACAGCAGAAGAAATTCAAAATGCTAAAGAAGTTATTTGGGCCATTGAAGAAGCTGAAGCAAGAGGTTCAGGAGTTGTTGCTCTAGATGGTCAAATGATTGACAAACCAATCGTAGAACGTGCTGAACGTGTCATTGCGATGGCTAAAGCAGCTAACTTAATCAGCAAGGAGGAAATTTAATAATGGTTAAAAATAATGTAGGAAAAGAAATTCCTAAAGAATTTGCCGATCAATATGGCGTATTCGATGAACAATTTTCAAATGTTAAACCTTTCGAAGAAGCAAGTCGAAAGATCAATCCAGTAAAACCTGGTGACGAAAAATTGCTTGGAAGTCTTCGCGAAGCGATTGAAAAAACAGGTTTAGAAGATGGTATGACAATCTCTTTCCACCATCATTTCCGTGAAGGGGATTATGTCATTAACATGGTCTTAGATGAGATTGCGAAAATGGGCATTAAAGATATTTCAATCGCTCCAAGTTCGCTCGCTAATGTCCACGAACCTGTCATTGATCATATTAAAAATGGCGTCATTACAAATATCACGTCCAGTGGTTTACGGGACAAAATTGGTGCTGCCATTTCTGAAGGAATTATGGAAAATCCAGTGGTTATTCGTTCACACGGTGGCCGAGCAAGAGCCATAGCGTCTGGAGATATTAAAATTGATGTTGCTTTCCTAGGGGCTCCTAGTTCAGATGCTTATGGAAATATTAACGGGACAAAAGGAAAAGCCAACTGTGGTTCTTTAGGTTATGCTATGATCGATGCAAAATATGCAGATCAAGTCGTAGCCATTACAGATTCGCTCATGCCTTATCCAAATGCTCCTATTTCAATCCCACAAACAGACGTTGACTTTGTCGTTGAAGTGGATGAGATTGGAGATCCAGAAGGTATTGCCAGCGGAGCTACTCGTTTCACACAAGATCCTAAAGAATTATTGATCGCAGAGTACGCAGCAGAAGTGATTACTAATTCTCCTTACTTTAAAGAAGGTTGGTCATTCCAGACAGGAACAGGTGGAGCAGCTCTGGCTGTTTCTCGTTATTTACGACGAGCGATGATCGATAAAGATATTACAGCTAGCTTTGCCTTAGGCGGTATTACCAACGCGATGGTTGAATTACACAAAGAAGGCTTAGTCGATAAAATTATCGACGTTCAAGACTTCGATAAAAACTCAGCGATCTCTTTAGGTGAAAATGAAAACCACTATGAAATTGATGCAGAGTTCTATGCTTCTCCTTTCAGTAAAAGTTCGGCGATTAATCAACTCGATGTTTGTATCTTATCTGCTTTAGAAATTGATACGGACTATAACGTCAATGTGCTGACTGGTTCAGATGGAGTGATCCGTGGTGCTTCCGGTGGACACTCTGATACAAGTGCTGCCAGTAAATTAAGTCTTGTGATCTCCCCTCTTATCCGTGGACGTATCGCAACTGTTGTCGATGAAGTCAATACAGTCGTCACTCCTGGAGACAGTGTGGATGTCGTTGTAACAGAAGTGGGTATTTCAATTAACCCTAATCGAGAAGACTTAATCGAAGCTTTTAAAGACTTAGATGTTCCACAATTTACAATGGATGAATTACGTGACCAAGCTTATGAAGTCGTTGGCCAACCAAAAGCGATTGAATATGGTGAAAAACCGGTCGCACTAGTCGAATATCGTGATGGAACTTTAATTGACGTAGTCAATAACGTGTAAACCATGAGAACTGAACAAACAATTTTTAATGAAGGAGAAACAATTGACTTAATGGCCATGCTCGATGCCCGCGAACAACGTGCAGCATTAGAGTACAATTTATTAAGCCACTTAGAAAATGATAACCCAGGCAGCCTACTCGTCATGACGATGGCTGTCCCTGGTCCTATTAAGACAAATAAGGTATTGAATGACGTTTTTGAAGATTTGTTAGAAGAAGTGATACAAGTTCTGAAGCCTGAACGAACGCTAGAAGAAATGAAGCGCGTGAAAAATACGGGCTTAGAATATTACGCCCTAACCTCTCTTTCACCTAGTGAATTAAAACCATTGATGGTAGAAATTGAAGAAAAACACCCTCTTGGTCGCCTTTTTGACCTGGATGTTGTTTTTCTTAATGAAAAGAATACGGTAACGGGTACTTCGCGCACAGATTTGGGCTTACCGGTCAGACGCTGTTTTATATGTGATCGTCCCGCCAAAGAATGTGGGCGTAGCCGTCGCCATTCTGTTGAAGAGTTGCAGATGGAAATTTCTAAACAAATCTTGCGATATCTAAATAATAATTAGGAAGATTAAAAGACCTTTTCAGTTGATGAAAAGGTCTTTTTGTATGATTAATTGGCTAAAAGTTGAAAAAATACTGTGATTTAAAGATCGCTGCGTTTGCTTTCTATAGACACTATTTTAAAGTAACCAAGATCGTTCACTTTCTTTGCACCGATAAAAACTTTCGTAATCTGTCGTCATTTTAATCGTGGAAGAAATGTTTAATTCCTGTATGACCTTAGAGAAGGGTAATGGTTTGTTCGTATAAGTCGTATATCTTCCCCGTCCTTTCTCTACAAAATATTTTTTTAATACTTTACGGATACTTACATGTGAGATAGTCGCTCCAAAAAAATCTATCAAACCGCCAATTTTTATATCACGATCAAATGTCAGCACCCCATATTCGCAAATGGTTCTTAAAATAGCCATGTCGCGTTCTTCCATAAAGCCACAAGCACAAGCTACTTTTGTTCTTCCAATTTTCACTGCATAACTTTTGCAGTTTAAACAATAGATTCCTTTTCGCAATTGTTTCATTTGAGATTCTGTTAGCGGTATTGGTTTCTGAAGTGGCTGAATTTCATATCGCTCAAGTGCTCTTAATAATTGATCTCTATTTAAAAATTGCCCTTCATGTTCAATCTCTTGTTCAACGATCTTTTGAATGTAATGTTTCAAACCCGCCCTTTGAACAATATCAATCTCTGTAACTTCAGGATAAATTTCTACATAACTATTCAGACCAACCAGCGCGAGAACGCCCTGCACTTTGGTTTTGGCCAGTATATTTTCTAAATTTATTTTATTCCGTATCGTTTGGTTAATAGGATTTCCTGAATATCGGTTACCGTTCCATGTAGAAACACCATTCTCATACTTATAATCTGTCTGATAATTTTTCACTTCAAATAAATAAGGACCGTGATTAGTCAACAAAATGAGATCCCCTTCAAACTGACCATCATAATCTAACCACATATTTTTAATCACTATCCAATCATCAAACCCGTATTTTTCTAAATATTTAAAAACAATCTCTTCTCCTTGTTCACCAGCTTCTTCATTCGTTAATGAAAAGTAAGCTTGCTTTGATGGGTATAAACTTCGCCGATAAGCAACTCTTTCAAAATCCAGCTTTGTTGGTTTCGCCATAGTCTCTTTTAAAATATCTGTTTTATAAACAATCAAAATAATTCCTCCTTCAATCTTCAAAAATAGTCTCTATATTATATATTTGCTATTTTTTGGGAAATTCACGAAATGATTTTGATTTTTTTAATGAAAGGGCCGTTTAAAATGAAAAGACAGAATAAAAAATAACCTCAAAAGATGAGAGACTTAGCTCTAACTTTCGAGGTTATTTAAAGACGAGTAATTATTATTTTTTATTTCTTTGTAAATCACTGGAATTTGTTTGGACATTTAAATCCCGTTGACTGAGTCGATGGTTAACAGTTGCACCAACTAGTGAATAGATGAGAGAAACAATAGGCACAGCAACGAGCATACCCACTAAGCCAAATAAAGTTCCTCCGACAGACACCACAAGCAATACCCAAATACCAGGAAGTCCTACACTATTTCCTACGACCCGTGGATAAACAAGGTTTCCTTCTACTTGTTGGATGAATATAATAAAAATAATAAACCATAGGGCTTGAGGGAAGCTAACTACAGCGATTAAGATAAAACCAATCAGACCACCGAGTAGTGCTCCGTAGATTGGAATAAGTGCTAAAGCACCAGTGACCGCTGAAATGGATAAACGATAGGGAAAGCCAAATATCCACATGCCTAAATAAACCATACCGCCTAAAATGAACATTTCAATAATTTGGCCACCGACAAAACTAGAAAATATTTCATTTGCTTTTTTTCCAACGTTGACAAAATAATTCGCCCATTTCAGAGACCAAATACTATAAACAAGCTTTTTCACTTGTCGAACCAGTGTTTCTTTCATTGTTAATAAGTAAATCGCAAAAATAAGCGCAATAAAAATGGTAACAATACTGTCGATAGTAGACGTGATAAAAGCTAGGGTACTTCCAATCATACCTGTCGCAAAACTTTGGGCTGTATGAACCGCTTGCTGTTGCAAGTTATTCAGATCAATATCTAACCCCTGAACATACTCGACAACGCGAGGATTATTATGTATAAAATCAGTAAAAACATTGATCGCTTTTCGTATAGCGTCAGGAACTACTTCAATAAAAGAAGCCACCGTTTGCTGTAAATCAGGAATGATCAGGAAAAATAAAGCATAGAAGAAGAGTACAACAATGAATAGCGAAAGAAGAATGGAGACAATGCGGTACCAACTTTTAAATTTTCCTGTCCATTTGATTAAGAGATTTTCAATAATTTTTACTGGTAAGTTCAATATAAATGCTATAGCACTTCCTATAATAAATGGCATAAACGCTGAACTGAGGACCGAAGTAATACTTCGAAGTGCTGCTATATTATTGACCGTCCAATAAACTAAGATTAAAATTAAAAATAAGCCTAATAGACGATTCCAATTTTTCTTTATTTCCATAGATGCATCTCCCTAAATAAAATCTAAATCTTGGTCTTCTTATTATAACAAACTTATAAAACTTAAGCGTATCATTTTCGTTGACACCCTCTATCTTACCAATTAAACTGATCTAAACCAAAGAATTTGAGGTGTTTCACTATGAAAGAATCTTTCCAAATTAGTCAACACGAAATCACTAGAACTCAAAGGGCCACCGGCAATTTAATTATTTATAAAAATGTGTCAACGGTAGATGAACAATCTTTTCTCAAACACTATCATTTACCAAAAGATGTCTTTTACTTTGATGAACTATCACCCATCGCTCCTCGTTATGAAAAAATTCAAAACGAATTATTAGGCGAAACCATTATTTTTGTTTTGGCAAATGTCCTCCATATCGGCGAAAAATCGGTTATCGAACACCGCTTAGAATCGCATGTTTTTATTTTAGGTGAAGAGAAATTATTTTGGTTTATCAAAGGCACCGAATCTAATTTAAATCAAACGGTCTTAGAAAAACACCAAAAGGATATTCATTCCCTTCAAAGTGTTCTTATTTATGCCGGCTTACAAGCTTATACAAACTTTACTAAAGAACTCAATCAACAAAAAAATCGCATTGATCAGTTAAACGAGCAGGCCAATCAAACAACTAGCAACCGTATTTTACTCGCTGTTACAGAGACCGAACGTAATTTAATTATGCTAGAACACACCATTTATAGTCAAGAAGATGCTTTTGAACGATTACTAAAAGATAAGAACTTTCTGGAAAAATTGAATAACGATTTATTAGTCCATGACATCAAATGGTATAATCGGCAAGTTAAAAAATTAGTTCATGTCTATCGTGACTTATTCGACGCCGTGAGCAGTCTTTTCTCTGCGATCGTCAGTAATAATTTAAATAAACTAATGAAATTTCTAAGTTCTCTTTCTTTGATCTTAGCAGCTTCTGGATTTATTGCTGAATTATGGGGAATGAATACTGGTGGTTTGTTTTTTGAACATCACGCTTATGGAACACACATTATGATATTTATTGCTTTTGTTGCCGGTCTAGCCATGTATTTATTCCTTAAAAACAAAAAATTCTTCGATGATGATTAAAATATCCCTAGGGTGCTAACCTAGGGATATTTTTAATGTTCAAGTGTTCGTTTTTCTTGTAATAATTTCTGGAATTTTGCTTCTAATCTTTCCTTTTCTTCTAGAGTGATCGTTGGGTCACTAAGTTCACTTAAAACAGAAGTGATTTCCAATTCAACGGCCATCAATAATTCGGCATCGAGATCCCGTTCTTTTTCCAAATCGCGTTTTTCATATTCTGGATAAGAACCTTCAAAAAACTCTAGTTGTCTTTCATGAAAAGCTAAAATTTTTGTAGCAATCGATGAAATAAATTGACGATCGTGGGAAACAAACAGAATTGTCCCTTCATACTCTTTAAGTAAATCCTCTAATGCTTCCAACGCATAAACATCTAGGAAATTTGTAGGTTCGTCTAAGATTAAAGTATTACAGTCACTAACAAATAGCTTAGCTAGTGAAACTTTTACACGCTCTCCTCCGCTTAATACACTGACTTTTTTATGCACATCTTCTTGTTCAAACCCTAAACGAGCAAGCGCTGTACGAATAAGCGTTTCCTGCTATTTGGATTTTTCTTTTACATTTTCAAGAATTGTCTTTTTAGTGTCTAATATCTCTATATTCTGCGCAAAATAACCTATTTTAGCTGCAGGGGAAAGATACAAGTGATCCTCCGAATCTTCCAGGATCTTTTTTAATAGCGTTGTTTTACCACTGCCGTTCGGGCCGATAATCCCTACTTTATCGCCACCCTTAATGAAAAAAGTAGCGGGCTTCCAAAGCTCTTTATCTTCTACTTGTCCGCTTACTTTTTCAGCACGAACAATTATTTTATTTTCAAAAGCGCGTGCATTGGGCAGTGTCATTTGAATAGGCGCTTCTTCTTTTGGTTTTTCGACTTCTTCTAATTTTTCTAAACGCGTTTGCAGTGCTTTTCGGTTTTGATGTAAATCTTTCTGTGTTTTCGCATAATAAGTTTTTATGCCCTTAATACGAGCTTCGGAAGCGGATAAATCTTTCGGCTTTTTAGTTGCTCTTTGAGCTTGTTGTTCTTTCTGAGTAATCGCTTGTTCTAACTGCGCTTCTTTTTGTTTATATTTTTCATATTCTTTTTGCTGATGTTTTTTTGCTTGTTCTTTTTGTTCAATATAATCTGAATAATTTCCGGTGTATTCCGTAATTTTCCCATTTTCCAATTCCCAGATCGTATCACAAACTTGATCTAATAATGTTCGGTCGTGTGAGACGAGTAGAATACTTCCTTGAAATGCATTCAATTCTTTTTCCACCCACTCAACATGAGACAGATCTAAATTCGTTGTTGGCTCATCAGCGAGTAAAATTTTTGGCGCTTGCTTTAATGTTTGAACAAAATAATCTTGGGAAACTTCACCGCCACTTTTATGTGTATCTGTTCTTTTCAATTGTGGCAACCTGGCTGCTGTTCCATTCACGGAAAACTGAGCGACATCTCCTTCAACCTCACCAAGTAACGCTTTAAATAAAGTTGTTTTCCCACTACCATTTTTCCCCACAAGACCGATTCTTTGACCGGAATGGACTTGTAGATTTTCAAGGTTCAGTAATTCTCGTGCTCCGACAAATACTTTAAGTTTTTGAATATTAATCACGTGCATAATATTCCCCCTATTGACACTGGAGGCATAAAAATAGCCCCCACATTCAAAAATGGGAGCTTAATAAGTCTCGGCAAATTAAATATATCTATACTTAAAAATATAGACTCTGCCCCTACCCCCATTATTCCAGCTCGACAAATAGACAGAACAAAATAAGACATACTTCTTCCGCAGTCATTATTTATTTCATGTCTATTTCTTGGAAAAACAGGTTTAGTTGCTCATCGTTTTAATTTTGCCCTCTTTTCTATATTTGTTATTTATAAATTATCACGTGCAGTAAACTTTGTCAAATAATTCTTCCGTTTCCTCACAACGTATCCTATGAAACACGAAAAAGCCAACCAATACATATATATGTTGGTTGGCTTTTGTGCGTTCTTTCTTAATCAGAGCTCTAAAATTAGAACTCTAAAACAAAGTTTTCTAGCCCTTTGTTTGAGTGCGTAAAAGCTTTGTACATCGCTGAGTACAAAATAAATCGCACTTAATACTCAACTAATTTCAATTGTTGATCTTCTATCCGCCAAATCTGTTCAGCCACATTCTCCATAAAATATTCATCGTGAGAAGTGAATAATATGGTCCCACGGTAACTTTTCATCAAACTTTCTAAAGCTTCGATCGTTTGAATATCAATAAAGTTGGTCGGTTCGTCCAAAATTAACACATTACTTGGATCTGTAAATAACTTAGCAATGACTAGACGGGTCGCTTCGCCTCCACTCAAATCAGTGATCATTTTCTTCATAATTTCGGTCTGATCAAAACCTAAATTATTCAGAATACTTCGAATCACAGACTCCTTTAAATGTGAATCTTGTTTTAAGAAGGCCAACATCGTCTGATCTTTTTGCAGTTGATAAGCCATTTGTTTATAAACAGAGAAGACCACTTTATTCGACAAAGTAATCCCTTCGCCATCCTTCACAATGTGTTCTAATAAAGAGGATTTTCCAGATCCATTGGGGCCTACGATACCAATTCTTTTCCCCAACGGCAATTGGAAATTAGCTTCGTCAAATAAACGATTCTCTCCCTTTTGAATAGTTACTTTTTGACCCATAATCGGAAAATCATTGTGCATTTCTAAGTTTTTAGGCAGCGGAAAATTAATCTCAGCCTCTTGTTCTATCTTTTCAACTTCTTCTAACTGCTCTGCTCGTTTTTGGATAGCTTTGGCCGATTTATGAGCGGCTTTTTGAACCGTATCTTTCTGCTTGGAAGCAGCTAAACGGTCAGGCTTTACCGCCCGGTTCTTCTGCTTCTGACTAACATTCCCTAACTTTTCTGCTTGTCTTTGTTTTTCTTGCGCCGTTTGCTCCAAACGTTTCTTTTCTTTAACAAACTGTTCATATGCATTTTCTTGTTCAATTAACAGATGTTCTTTTTGCTTTTGATAGTCCGAATAATTTCCTGGATAAATCGTTACTTTCCCATCTTTAACTTCCCAAATCGTATCTACCACTTCATCTAAAAAGTAACGATCATGACTAACCACCAATAATGTACCATAATAATATTTTAGTTGATCAATTAAAAATTGAATGCCATTCTGATCTAAATGTGTTGTTGGCTCATCCATTAATAAGCCAAATTGATACGTAGAAAAGAATTCAGCTAGGCGTAACCGCGTTTGTTCCCCACCACTAAAGTTGTCTACTTCATGTTCAGGAACTTCTAATCGGGATAAATATTCGGGATCTATGGTTTCATAACCAGAACCTAAATCGGTCTCGATTTGCTCATAATAGTTAAAATCAATTGTTCGGTGTACCCAACCTATATCCGGTTCTATTTGTCCAGAAATTATATTGAGTAAGGTACTCTTCCCCTCACCGTTACTTCCTATAATACCTACTTTTTCATTTTCATACACTTTTAATTCGTCAATCGCGAGTATTTCTCTACTCATAAAACTTTTTTCAACATTTTTTAGTTCTAATACAAGGTTTTGCATCTTTCACTCACTCCTGCAGATTTTATCCCTCTACTTGTTTCTACTTTTTTTGAAATAAGGCAATAAAAAATGCAGGTCAAAGTCTTATCCACTCTAATCTGCAAAAAGAATCATATTTTGGGCATGAAAAATCAGTCGTCCTCTGAAAAGACAACACTAAATAGAAACGAAAAACCCAATGCAGATTATTAAGCATGACAAAAAAGCCAATCTATTGAATAAGATTGAACTGCTTTTTATTGCCATACTTAGCGTAATCGCATTGAGTTTGTCATCCCTACATCGCTCCTTGTTTTAGTTATGAATAATCTAACAGAAATCGTTTAAAATTTCAAGCGTTTATTATTCTTCCTTTTCTTCCTCTAATTCTTCTTTGATTGAAGCATCATAGGTTACTCCTAAAGCAACCCCTACAGCTAAAAAAGCCATGTTGTTTAAAACCAATCCAAGAGCTGTTCCAACCGATGCACCAGTAGCAATACCGACACCTACTTTTTTATTCGTATCTTTTTTTGCCATGATGAAGCCTCCTTTTATTTATTATCCACGTTCTGTTCTATAAATCTTTTGTAATAATAAAATGAAAGTATCTTCGATTGTTGTGTGTTATAGCGAGTTATTCTCTGCGCATAGCAGTGATCGTTCGGTAATATAATTCTTTCAAATCTAGCATGGTATTATCTAAAAGTCCTGATCTGATGACACTAAGTATCACAACGATAACGAGCGGTCCTAATAAAGCGCCCCATAAACCTGATATTTGAATCCCAGTATAAATACCAATTAATGCAAAAAGCGGGTGTAAGCCCGTTTGTGTTCCCATAATTTTGGGTTCAGTCACTCGACGGAACAAGAAAAAGCCTACGCCTAAAAGAACTAAAAATACTCCTTTACTGGGGTCCCCTAAAATATATTCAACAATCCCCCATGGAACAAGTGCTGCAATCGTTCCTAGTAATGGGATCAAATCAATAATAGCCAGTAAAATAGCGATCGTCAATGCATATTCTTGCCCATAAAGCACGAAAGCAATAAACATAAAAAGAAAAGCTATAAAAGATAAAATAAATTGTGTTTTAATATAACCACCCACGGCCACTAACGTTGAGTCTCTCAAGAGAGCAGCGGTATTGATTAAACGTTTATCTACTCTTTTTTTAATGAAAGCTTTTATATGATTATAGTCAGACATCATAAAGTATAAAGACAGGAAAAAAGTTAACAAGTCTAAGAAAAAAGTCCCCGTACTCGAAATAATAGACCGTGTGGTTGTGACAGTAATATTTAAAAGATTTCGGCTAATATTTCGAATAAATTCCAAAATACTTTCAACAAAATGATCAATCATTTCAATCACTTCTGTAGGTAATCCATCAATTTTACTCGTTACCCATAATTGCAATCTTTCAAAATCTACTACAATATCTGACCAGTTACTCTGTATGTTGGTCGCTAACCCAATGATCTCTCGGATAAGCGTTGAGAATATGTAATAAAAGAAAAAAGAAATGATCGAAAGAATAAAGATTGTTAAAATAAAGGTAATAAAATTTCTAGAAGATTTTGAATCAATGTTTAATCGATTCAACCAACCATTTATTCTATCAACCAACGGGTTCGCAATCGCCGCCAAAAAAAAAGCCAATATAAAGGGGTAAAATAAATAAATGAACTTGGGTAAACCATAAATAATTAAAAGGATTAAGGAAACCGCAAGAATCAAGCGAATTCCTAAACGTTTAAAGAGTTTCGAGTTTGTACTAGTTTTTTGCATCCTATATTTCACCCCATGAATTGATAAACTTCTTATATAGACAGTTTAAGTGATTCAGCTGCAAATAGCTATTTTAAATATTATCTTTTTATTGGGGAATCAATCTTAAAATGTACTTTTTTCACAAAACAATTGATTAAAGAATGACTATCACGTATCTTTCTATAAAATGCTTTTATGAGACGCAATAGCTTTTCAATATTTATTCAATAGCCAGACTAAAAGTAACAGATTAACAGCCAAAAAGTCAATCAATAATAAAAATCGCTTTGTTCTATTTACGTTTTCTCACTATCGTTAGTCCTACACTGCACTTATTCTTTATAAATCCGTGTACTTATCGTTTTTCCCTTTGCTTTTTTCAACGGGATATTTTTTAGCATTTTTCACTAGCTTTTCTTCCATAATCTCTTCGATGTCAAGATCCAGATTGTCCGCTAACATATGCGCATAAATTAAAACATCTGCTAATTCTTCTTTAATATGTTCCAAATTAGCTTCCGTTGCTTCCTCAGGTGTTTTCCACTGAAAAATTTCTAGAAGTTCGGCTGCTTCCAAAGAAATTGAAATCGCTAAATCTTTTTCATTATGGAATTGAAGCCAGTCGCGATCTTTTCTAAATTTATTCACTTTATCCATGATATCCATTTGGTTCATCTCTTTCCTTTCATCATTATATGCATTTTAACATACTTCGATTTAAGCTGCATTTATCTTTTTATATAAAAGAAGCCTCAAAAATCAGCATTGAACTTCTACGCTAACTTTTAAGGGCATCAGATATTGTGTTATAACTTCAATATTTTAAAAACGCCTTACCTTAAGCTTTTCTGATTACAAATGCAATGTAAAACAATCAAATATATAGACGATTTCTTTTCTAAAAAGTAGAAAACTATTATCTCTAGTTTTGATCGTTATGTCTTAACTTGCATTTTCAAATTGACTGTTGTACAAGTCTGTATAAAAACCCTTTTGAGCCATTAATTCATTATGGCTCCCACTTTCAACAATATCCCCTTCATCCATGACTAAAATCATATCTGCATCTTTAATGGTTGAGAGTCGATGGGCAATTACAAACGTTGTGCGCCCTTCCATCAAAGCATCCATGGCCTCCTGGATTTTTAATTCTGTCCGAGTGTCAACAGAACTCGTTGCTTCGTCAAGAATCAACATTGGTTTATCAGCAATGATTGCCCGTGCAATCGTGAACTGCTGTCTTTGTCCTTGAGATAAGCTCGTTTGATCATCTAAGACGGTATCATATCCATTAGGCAATCTTTGGATAAATGAATCAATGCCTACAGCTTCACACGCTTGGATCATTTCTTCATCTGAAACATTAGGGGTATTATAAACTAAATTTTCCCGGACTGTTCCTTCAAAAACCCAAGTGTCTTGGAGAACCATACAGAATTGTTCTCGAACATTTTCTCTAGTCAATGAATGGATGGAAAGATGATCGATATAAATTTCTCCACGATCAATCTCAAAAAAGCGCATCAGTAGATTGACAATGGTCGTTTTTCCAGCTCCAGTGTGTCCAACAATAGCAACTTTTTGCCCTGGTTTTGCGACCGCAGAAAAGTTTTTGACCACTGGTTCTGCTGTTTTATTATAACTAAACTGTACATTTTTAAACTCTACGTTTCCTTCCGCATTGTTAAGGTAAGTTTTTTTATAGCTTTCATCGGCCATTTCCTCTTCTTCCAACATAGCAAAGACGCGTTCGCCTGCAGCGGCTGCTGATTGTAATGCTTGGACAGCTTGAGCGATTTGCGCAAGGGGTTGAGTAAACAAGCGAACATACAGAATAAAAGCCACGACTACTCCAAAAGAAATATTCCCATTGATCGTCAATGACGCCCCCACTATAGAAACAGCCACATAACCAAAATTGCCAATAAAAGTCATAATAGGCATCATTAAACTAGATAACGCTTGTGCTTTAAAGCCACTATCCCGCAGTTTTTCATTCATAGCTAGAAAGTCTTTCCGAGCCATTTCTTCGCCATTATAAACTTTAACGACAGTGTGCCCAGAATACGTTTCTTCAATCTGCCCATTAATTGTTCCTAGATGATTTTGCTGTTGCACAAAATATTTCTGAGAATTTGCCATAATAGTCCCCATTAAAAGAAGCCCAACTAATGTCGTCCCGATAGCTGTTAAGGTCAATAAACTATTCGTAAGTAGCATCATCACTAATGATCCGAATAACATTGTACCGGACGAAATCAAGTTTTGTACACTCATATTTAACGCGCGTCCAATTGTGTCAACATCATTTGTAACACGGGATAAAGTGTCACCAACTGTCGTCTCACTAAAGTAAGCCATCGGCAATCGGTTTATTTTGTTTGAAATATCGGAGCGAAGACTTTTAGAGATTGTTTGTGTAATACCCACCATAATCCATCCTTGCAGTAAGGTAAATAGTCCGCCTAATCCATACAATAGTAAAAGAGATAAACCGATATCCCTGACAGCTGTTAAATCTATGTTTGTCTCTATACCTGCTGTGATCATATCCGTCATAGCTGCTAAACGAGCAGGTCCGATGACAGTTAATATATTTCCCCCTGCTGCAAAAAGAGTACTTCCAAAATTTTCTTTATATTTCTAACATTTACCTTATACAAACGTTGT
>CAJUOQ010000034.1 GCA_910588235.1 uncultured Atopostipes sp.
TATCTTTACAGCTTATTTTTTATCATTGTTTTTCATAGAACTTTTGGAGGTACCAGATTTTTTACTTTCCTAATAATCGAGCTTATCTCCTCGTCAAATTTTCCTTAAAAAAGTGATCGCCCTGCATGACTTTCTGAATGGTTTGTATGTTGCCTCTAAAAAGCCGTTGCTTCATAGGCGCTATCTACTTCTTCTAGCATTTTATACACTGCTTCATAGCTTTCGCAGACATCTCCAGGCACTGTATAGTTGTCTGTTATAGCACGCAACTGCGTAAATTCAGTTTGTAACTCGGGTTCATCTGTCTTGTTTGATTTTTCATAAATTTGCTCCCATAGCGTTTTAACTTCATGAAATTCTGGATGATTCTCGCCATGGACACGCGCCACGATCGGTGTAAATTGAGCTAATTTTTCAAAATTTTTAGCTTGTACTTCTTTAAAGGTTTGTTTTGTCATGTTTTTTCCTACTTTCTTTATTTGTAAACACATACTATCTGAAATCTTAAGCTGCAAAATTGACCTGCATTAACAATTGAGATTTTTCTTTGTTTCCGAAAAAATCGCTGTGTTTCCTTAATTGGTGACTATAGTATAGAAAGAAAAAGCGGAATCTGAATTGACCCAAGTCAAGATTATCCTTTTTATTCATAATTTATTGGTAAGATAGATCCTTCTTTCTAAAACGACTAGGAAAGAAAAGTCTCATTTTCATACTTTTAAATAAACAAAAAATAGAGCACTAAAAATCAATGACGATTTCTAGTACTCTATTTGCTAATCTATTTACCTTTTGCTTTTTTATGCGTCAGCTCTTTTTCCTAAATAGGCTTTTAACATCCATACATGCTTGTCTGTTGCTTCTTTCATAGCGATTAACATATCATTTGAAGGGAAATCTTCATGCTCATCTGTTAGTTGTGCTCCTTCATGTAATGCCTCCGAAATTTTTTCTAAATCGTTGACGACGGCTTCAACCATTTCATCTTGGGAAAGATTTTTATCTTCAGGGTTTTCTTCTAAAATGGAGTGATCAATGAACTCTTGCAGCGTTGAGTAAGGCTCTCCACCGATCGCTAACAAACGTTCAGCTACTTCGTCTAAGTTTTCTGTTGTCTCATCGTATAACTCTTCAAACTTTTCATGAAGAGTAAAGAAATGACTACCTTTTACGTACCAATGAAACTGATGGAGTCGAATATAAAACTGTCCTTGTGTGGCCACCACTGTGTTCAAATAGTCTTTTACCTCTGTACTTACCATAAATATCTTCCTCCTTATTTAATTAAACGCTAAACTCTTTCTATTTTTGTTCCTTTTCATTGATTTATATCTTCATTATAACGAAGATTTTTTGAGTGAACTTGATCTAGATCAAGTTTTAAAAAAAGATTTATTCACGCTCAAAAATTTTCTCAAACAATTTGAACCTCCTTCTACTTAACGGTTAAAGAGGTAAATCTTTCTTCGTAAAAATGACATTGGATGCGGCGTAGAGAACAAAAGCAATGACGCCTAAAGCAACTAGCCCCCAGCCAAATTCCCCACTAGCCAAAATCTCATCTGTATCAAACAAGCTCGTTAACGTGAAATACTCGAGCGTCTCTGCACTATCCATGAGTTGTTGAACCATGGTAAGTAGAAAGAATGCAAAAGGTATACCCCCACCGATGGCTAAAGCCAGACCTGTACGGTTAAATAAAGTCGATGCAAAAAATGAAATGGAACTCATAGCCAAGATTAAAGCAAGTAGACCGAGACTTAACCAGAAATAAGTTTCTGAATCGAATGCCAGAGCGTCATCGACGGATCTTGCGGAGGAGACCATGGCATGGTTGACCATACTAATAATTTGTTCCTCATTTAAACCAGTTGCTTCCATCGATGCAACTAAAGCATTGTCATCTTTTATCAAGGTCATATTCTCACTGACTTGATCACTATTTACATTCAAGGCTACTGCAGAAGAATCAATCATCATCTGTAATAATAGTTCAGCATTATCTTCTGTAATCATAGCTGTTGGTTGAGTATTTTCGTTGGCTTCTTCATTCTCCTGAGTAGCGACTTGAGCGGTTTCAGACTCTCCTTCTGTCTCAAGCGCCTTTATTTCATCCGTCACAAATTGGTGATACTCATTGACAGAGGTTCCTTGTACACGTGCCCCTGCAGCCAATGCATCATTACTTTCTAAAATCAATGCGGGATTTTCTGTCAATTCCTCAGCAGTGATTTCAATCTCTTCATCTTCCAGATCTTCGTCATCTTCATAAATATCCCAACGTTCATCTGTGATAATTTCGGCTGCTTCTTCATAGGATCGTTCATTAATCACATCTTCTAAGTAAATGGAATAAGCATCTGTATCCATATCTCGAGCAGCTGCCGCTTCACGCATCGCTTGTTCATCATCCTGAATTAAATATAAACGCTCAGATACATAACGTTCATCTTGATTTAAAGGTTCTGCGGCTGCTGTTACATCATCTGTGATCGGATACCCCGTCACATTATTGTATTGCAATTGAGAAGCTCCTAAACCAGCTAATGAAACGATGACGTACATTAAAATGACCGACAATATAAGGTAAAGAGACTTTGTAAAAACAACACTTGATCGTTTAATAGGCGTTGATAAAGTATAGGCCATTGAACCAGAGTCTACTTCATTAACCACAAGATTGTTGGCCGTAAACACAACATATACAATCCCAAGAATGACTGCGATCAATTTATAGAAGTTTTCTAAACTTCCTAAAAGACTCGTCATTGAAGAGAAAATACTAGAAAAAGCAGTCCCCTCCGCGGCCGCTGCAATAGAGGCATAGCCTTCTGCATCATAGCTAAGAATGAACCCAGATAAAATGCCTGAAGCAACGATCGTGATAATTAACCAGAGCTTCCAATTCGCTTTAAGACTTTGTTTAAAGATTGGTTTTGAGAACATTTATACTTCCTCCTTGAATGCATCAGTGATGTAGTCTTCGAATGGAATTTTGATTTCTTTAAAATAGACTAAATCAAACGATTTTAAATCTTGAATCAGATGGTTAATATTTTCATCATGAATTTGAACAAATACTTGTAAATCTTCTGCTTTTACCCGTTTGATTTGATAACTTAAGCTTAAAAAACGTTCAAACTCTTCCAGTGATTTAAACTCCATTCTGTAAATTTTATTCTTGTTATAACGAATATTTTCCATATCAGTCACCTCAATAATCTTGCCCTCTCGAATGACTGCGACACGGTCACAAACTTCCTCCACTTCTTGAAAAATATGACTGGACATAAAAATTGTTTTTTCTTTTTCTTGTTCTTGTTTTAAAAGATCAAGGAAAATGTCACGCATTAGAGGATCTAAACCTGTCGATGGTTCATCCATAATTAAGATATCTGCATCCGACGCAAACGCTGAAACGATGGCTGTTTTTTGTTTCATTCCTTTACTCATAGACCGTACCTTAGCTGTCACATCTAATTGAAGGAGGTGGCTCAGTTCTTTCGCACGTTCCCAACTCCCTCGGCCAGATAAATACATTTGATCCTTTAAAAAATCTTCACCTGTTGTGTTCCCTGGAAAGTTGATCTCCCCCGGAATATAAGACACATATCGTTTAACTTCTGCACTACTCTTCGTGGCATCCAGTCCATTAATCGTGACACTTCCTTCATCAGGATTCAGAAACCCCATCATATGACGGATAGTCGTCGTCTTTCCTGCGCCGTTGACCCCTACGAAACCATAAATTTCTCCTTTTTCAATTTCTAAAGACACATCAAAGACTCCGCGCCCTTTTCCGTAATCCTTCGTCAAATGACTAATATCAATATAGACCATACTGCAAGTTCTCCTCTCCATCAGCTACTGTTTTTTCACGATCATAAAAGTCCATAAAGTAATCTTCGAGCGTGAATTTAATTTCTGAAATGAAATTCACCTTGACTTCACTCAATTCCGTAAAGAGTTGTTGCATCTTCTCATCCGTCAGATTTAGTTTGATCTGATTTTGTTTGGGTCTTTCAATTGGAATAACAAATTTAGTGTTTTCCATAAATTTCTGATAATCTTTAGCACTCGCAAATTCAATTTTGAACGCTTTATTCGTATTCCGTTTCAGCTGAGCAGCTTCGATGGTTGAAACCATCACGCCCTCCTTAATGATGGCAATGCGATCACAAGTCGCATCGACTTCACTAAAGATATGGCTAGATAGGAGGATTGTTTTCCCTTCTGCTTTTTCATTTAAGATAAATTGAATGAAACGTTCTTGCATCACAGGGTCTAATCCTGAAGTAGGTTCATCTAAGATCAGAATTTTTGGATTATGCATAAAAGCAGTAACTACTGCTAACTTTCTTTTGGTTCCCAGACTCATTTCCTTAATCTCTTCAGAAGTATCTAATTCAAAGAGGTCTTTAAGTTCCTCGGTTCTTGTCTTATCAGTAATTTGTCTTTCTTCTGCTATAAATTCAATCAGTTGATCACCTGTCATGTTTTTCGGAAAGGCCAACTCACCTGGCAAATAGCCCACATCTCGTTTGATGATAGCGGCTGATTTCCAACAGTTTTTACCATTAATAAATAGTTCTCCTTCTTGAGCTTTAGTAAACCCCATTAAATGACGAATGGTTGTCGTCTTTCCCGCACCATTGGGACCCAAGAAGCCAAAAACTTCTCCTTCTTCAATTTTAAAAGAAACATCGAATATTCCACGCCCCTGCCCATAATCTTTGGTTACGTGTTTTACTTCTATAACAGACATTTATTTCCCTCTTTCACTTTAAATTACACTCGTTAATTAATTAACTTTTGTTTCTTTATTTACATTCGTCACATTTACGATTATACTTCAATGGAAAGTAAGAACAAGGGACATCATTTTTCATTTGATAATTAATTAACACTTACAAATAAATTGTTTATTAACTATGAAGGAGAAGACTTCTACTATGGAAAATTTAGATTTAAGAGTTCAAAAAACTTACAAATCTCTTATTGAGACTTTTGAGGCTTTATTACAAGAAAAAGAATTTGAAAAAATCTCAGTGACAGAGATTTGCGAAACGGCTATGATTAGACGACCTACCTTTTATCAACATTTCTTAGATAAATACGACTTTTTAGCCTTTTATATTAAACATAAAATGAATATAATTTTCGACCACGCCTTTCAAAATTTAAACGAAGAGGAAGATAATTTTTTTATTTTGGTTTTCGAACAATTGCTGAATCAAAGGGATAATGTGTTAGATCTCATCTTCAGTCTTCAAATGAATGCGGACATCATTATAGAATTAGAAAGCGTTCAAGAATATGGTCAAAGTATGTTAAGAAATCGCGTAAATGAAAGAGAAAATAATCCTAATATAGCTGTGGTCAATGAATACAAAGGTCAGATTATTATGGGGATAACGATTCAATCTGTGTATTGGTACAAAAACAATCAAGATAAAATTAGTCGCGAAGAAATTATTGAGTTATATAGACAAACTTTGGAAAAATTAGGGTGAACGCAACGAAGATTAAATTTACTTTGAATTTTCCCCCTACAAATGGACATCCTAACTATTACTTTGAAGAGGAATAATTGCTGCTAAACCAGTCATTTCAGTTCGCGTATATTTTTCAGATCAATTGTGAGGATAGAAGGTTATCCTAAGAAGTGAGACTTATTTTCATACTCACTTGTGAGGATAGAAGGACTACCTTAAGAAGTGAGACGCATTTTCATACTTACTTGTGAGGATAGAGACGCTACCCTAAGAAGTGAGACTCATTTTTATACTCACTTGTGAGGATAGAGGGTCATCCTAAGGAGTCGCACGCTATTCTTAGAGGACAGGACCTCCTTGATATATTTGTTTCGTAAGCATACATTGATAATGTATTCACAATGTGTTATTGTTTATATTGTGAAGAAGATAACTATTGCAGATAAAAAATTGGAGGGAATTATAAAATGGCTATTAGTAGAATGAAAGCAGAAGTGGAAGCCGTATCTGGATTAGAAACAGTTAGTCGTGTCCGAGATTTTGAATTTACGATGGATGAGCCTAAAAATTTAGGTGGCACCGATCAAGGGATGAATCCAGTGGAAGCTTTATTATCATCTGTAGGCGGTTGTAAGGTCATTGTGGCGCAGTCTTTTGCGCGAGCTAAAAAGATTAAGCTCAATAGCATCAAGGTAACTGTCGATGGTGAAATGGACACAGACGGTTTTACAGGAAAAAATCCCGAAGCAAAAGTCGGATTAACCGACCTCGATACGCATTATCAAATCGATGCGGATAATACAAAAGAAGAAATCGAAGATTTTGTTGATTTCATTGAAGCTACTTGTCCGGTAATCCAAACCATTGCGGATGCACCGAACATGAAAAAGCAGATAGAAATACTTTAAATCATTTGATCTCCTAGATAAAAAAAGAGGGTAGAACTTTCATGTAAAAGTTCCGCCCTCTTTTTTCATTTTTAAAAGTCCATTTACAACGCTTCAAACAGTAGCTCTTCAATACTTGGTATATGGATTTTGTTTTTTGGCAACTGCTCAATTAAATCTGCATTCTCTAATTCTTTAAATTTTCGACTGAGGGTTTCCGGTGTCGTTCCTAAATAAGAAGCAATATCTTTACGTGTCATCGGTAACTCCACCGTCGTTTCATCGTTCGCATCGTCTCCTGTTAAATCTTCTAAGTAGTAAATAATGCGGTTCGTCACTTGTTCAATCGCCACAGAAGCCGTCTGTCTTTCGGACTGTTGGAGACGATCGGACATGGATTGTAAAATCTTCATTGAAATTTCTGGATAATCCTGCAGTAATTCTTGAAGATCTTCACGATTAATCGCACAAATTGAGGTATTTCTCGTTGCTTCCGCAAAATGATCATGATAGGTGTCATCAGAAAAAATAGTCCATTCCCCTGTAAATTCACCTGGATTGAGGACACGAATCAGTTGTTCTTTGCCTGATTCCGCTAAATGAAAAATGCGCACCTGTCCTCGGTGAACAATATAAACGGAGTCATCTGCGTCCGCTGCTTTATATAAATATTCTCCTCGTTTTAAATGTTTCGTATTCACTTTGGTTCCGATCTTATCTATCGATTCTTGATCTAAATGATTAAAGATCGGCACCAGACTGACACAGCTTGTATGGCTTGAATCTGTATGTGTTGCCATTCAATTTTACCTCCTCTACAAATCCATTAAACCTTCAGACGAACGAATAGAACCTGCCAAAACTTGATCTTCATATTCTTTTAAAAAATGAGTATAGACTCGATTGAGCAAGGCTGTTTCAACCGCTTCCACTTCTTTTGTTTGTTCAACATAGACCGCAAACAAGGCTTCCTTTTCCGCAAGGGTTCCCGACATTGCATCGATGACTTCGAGGATAGTAGATACAATCCTCGGTGCCAAAGCAGCCAGTCGCTCAACCGGCGTACTACAACTTGATGAAACCGGCGCTTTCTTTTTCAGCGCAATAAATTCATCCATATTTTCTATCTGGCCTTCTTTAGATAATTTTGGTTGCTTTTCAATCGCTGACAAATAATAGTTCGGACGAAATTGCTTTAATATTTCATGTGCTTTTTCAATATTTTTTGTAAGGTTTGTCTCGCTAATGTCCATCACTTCACTTTCTTTCGTGCTCACAATTTTACAAGTAGCCGCGCAAAAAGCGACAATAGCTGTAAGTTATTACATATTGTCGCTCAAATGTTTGTTTATTTCATTGATTTAGATTAATTTCTTTCATAACCTACAATTAAGCCCCCGTCTTCTGCATAAAAACTACATAATCCACTCGTTGGACGAATTCGGACATTTGTGTTCGGAAATTTCTCTTTCATTTTATTCGCAAATTTCTCGGCCAATGTTTCGTTATTTACGTGTGATATTTCTAAAATTTTGCCATTGAAGCCATTCTCAATAATATCATTCATAAAAGTATTTAAAGCACGTTTTTCTCCACGGGCCCGATTAGACATTTCAATCGTTCCTTTTTCTGAACGAATACCCATCACATGAATATTTAATAAGCCCACTAAGGAACCGACTACTTTGTTTACACGTCCATTTTTCACAAGGTTTTCAATGGATTTCAGCATATAGCCAACGTAAGTGTGTTGATGGTAGTCATATAAGCCGTCAACAATATTTTGGAAACTTTCGCCTGCTTCTACAAGTTCTAAAGCTTTCCAAACAAGCAGATCCATCTCGCTACCTGCTGATTTTGAGTTAAAGATATAAATATTGGCTTCTGGATTTTCTTCCAGTGCGATTGAACGTCCCAACTCTGCACTGTTATAACTTCCTGAAATTTCACTAGAAATTGTAAAACAAATGACATTCTCTGCGCCTTTAAATTTTTCGGCATAGACACCCGGTGCTGGACAAGCAGAGCTTGATTTAGAAGCCTTTGACATCTCGTTTACTAATTCTTCTGTATCTAAATCAGGGGTATCTACATAATCTTTATTATCTAAATGTAAGATTAAGGGAATAATATCAAAAGACACATTTTCTGGTAGGTTTTCAATTTCTCGGATACTCGATCCCGTATCGGTTATAATCTTCCACTTCATTTCATCACCTCTATGGATTTTATTTTCTTTATTCATTATAACATGAGCATATTTGAATTAACATATTTTAAGTATTCGTCATTTTTAGCTCACGCTTGTTTTTAGATGCATTATAAAAAGAAAGAGCCCTTTTCAAAAGAAACTATTCAGAGTGGAAGGTAAAAAGCTATCAAAAAACACTAATAAATTAAAACAAGCAAGTTTTGAATCAGATTCTTTAAATTATTTACTTGATGCAGAAGGAATGGAAAACTTAACGTATCTGAACCAGTCCCAATGATTAATTGATTCAAAGAGCTAGATATATAAAAATTGGAGAGAAGTTTCCTGTAACAATAAAGTTGTCTATAGTAAGTATTTAGAGTATATTTCTAGCCCATGTGAAATGTACTCTATAAGATTGCTTGTTAGTGATATTCGGAGATATTTTCAGTAATTTAAAAAACCTCACTCGAAGAAAGAAGTGAGGTTAGTTCAAAAGGCAATTAAAAATCGATGAAGTAAATTCTTATTAAATAACGAGTTTTCTAGACTACAGCATCAAATAAGAATGATTTTACATACTAATCAATGATATTTTTTATTTTTTTATAAGACGGTTGTCTTCTAAATTATAATGTTGAATATTATAATTTATTAATTCTTCTTCAAGATAGTTATGAGCAATTTCAATCACGGTACTTGGCAAAGTCCATAATACTTCTCTTATTTTAGCGGCTGCCTGTTTATCGAGTGCAGAAGTTGCCTCATCTACTAATAAGATTTTTTTATTATGTAATAATGCACGAGCAATTTCAACACGCTGTTTTTGTCCACCGGACAGTTCCGAACCAGCTTCACCGAATACGGAATACAGACTATCCTTGCCTAGTTCATTTATTAATCCAACCTGTTCTAACACTGATAAACACTCTTCATCAGAGAACTCTTTTCCTAAAGTTAAATTGAATTTGAGAGTATTTGAAAAGATAAAAGGATCTTGGTTGATTCTAGCAATTAAATTGTACTTATGAGCTTCTTTGGAAGATACTATCTGTTCATTATTTTGATTGGAGTATTGGATTGTTCCTTGATTCGGTTCAAAATATCCTTGAAGTAAATTTAAAATTGTTGTCTTTCCACTTCCAGATTTTCCTGTCACCAAGATTTTTGAATGATAAGGAATAGTTAAAGAGACGTCATCTAATATTGAATGGTTGCCAAAGCTAAAGGAAACTTGATCAAATTCAATACTTGGAGCTTCAATAGTATCTAAAGAATTCTCGAAATACTCTTCTAGATAAATAGTTTCATCTATTTCATAAGTGATTTTTTCCCGTATTGGTTCGGTTGTTTTCATTGTATTTAAGTTACTAGCAACATTACGCAGAGGTCCAACAACTCGATCACTTGCTAGCATCATAGCAATTACATCTGATGCTTCAGCTCGATTATTTATTACTAAAAACAATCCGATTATTGCGGGAATCATAAAACTTAAAGTAGACAAAACCCATGAAGCATATTGAGCGACTATTTGTGAATTCCCTACCGCTTCAAAAGCTTCTTCCGAATCACTAAGCTGGTTAGTTGTATCACTGACTACTTCTTGTTCTGCATTATATGTTTTAATGGTTGTTATACTGTTAAATAAATCTGTTGATTTCTGAACAAATTTTTGACTTTGAACCGTCCAATCTGAAGAACTCCTTGTGATACTGTGTCCAAAAAACTTATTACTTAACATTGGCAATATAGAAAATCCTATAAAAAGGATTGCTAATTGGCTATTAAGAAACATCATATAAAGCGTTGAAAAAATACTCATTGATAATTTATAAATTGTGTCAAAAATTAATAAGTAGTAATTTGTTTCAAGTAATTTGAACTCGTTTAATAATACAGAGATTCTGTCACTTGTTTTATCTTCCAACGTTCCTTTTTTGACTTCTTCAACAAGATAACGTTCTTTAAGTTGAAAATTGAAATATTTTAATGCTCTATTTTTTGCTCTTTCGCTAATATAAACCCCTGTATAAACGACTACATATCCTAAAATACTTAAAATTCCAAACTGTAAGACCTCTGACAGCGTTGTTTCATTCGTAAACTTTGAAATGTAAGAAAATACCTGCGCATTAACAATCCCATCAAAAGAAGCAATGATTAAAGAAATAACCAGCACTAACAGTATCCTTTTAGGAATAATTTTTATAAGCTTACTAATTGTCATAATTCATTAACCTCATTCCCAACATCGAAAATAAACAAAGGATTATACTCTCTATTAATTTTATATTTTTTATTTGAACGTCATTAAATTTGATACTTTTAAAGTTACCATACCTTTATTTTAATCTCAATAGGAATATTAGATATTCCTAATATTATTTTAACTGGATATACATTTTTACTGATGTATAATAGATATAGGTAATATAATCTTAGACCAACAGAGGGAATTGAAATGAAAATTGGAGATTTAATAAAAAGAAGACGTAAACAGATTGGAATAACTCAAAAAGAATTAGCAAATAATCTTTGCACACAGGCAACCATCAGTAAAATTGAAAAACATACACTTACGCCTAGTAGTGCTTTATTAAAAAAAATTGCTGATCGATTAGAGGTTTCTATTGCTTATTTTTATGGAGAGCCGTCGCCTTCTATAAACGATACTGATGTAAATAACCTAATTAAAGAAGTGCGGTTAACTTTAAATCAGAATGAAAATGAAAAGGTTTTAAAATTACTCAAACAAAATCAAGTTCTTATAGACTCTCTCTTTGATGCCAATCAAATAAATTATTTTAAAATGGTTCGAGCACATTTAGATTACTACCTGTTTGAGAAGAAAGAACTAGCAATCCGCCAATTGAATTCATTATTGAAAGTTCAACAAATCGATAATGCACTAAAAATAGATGTTCTTTGCATACTTGGGATTATCTATTATGAGGAAAAATATTTCAAAAAAGCCAACAACTATTTTGAAAATGCGATGGATTTATTTAATGATACTGTTCCATTGGAAGTACGAGTCCGAACGTTATATAACTCCGCTTTAAATCTAGAAGACTTGGGACAAGATAAAAAAGCAATGGATATCCTCCTAGAAGGAATTGAATTATTAAGAAAACATCAATCTATGTACATTTTAGGTTATTTTTATTCTTATAAAGGATATCTATTCGACAAATTTAACGACCTTGATGAAGCACTTAGAGCCTATGAAACTGCTGAGGTCATTTTTGAGATATTAAATTATACAAAAATGCATGCATTTGTTAGGGTAAATTTATCAGAATTAATACGAAAGAAAAAGGAGGATACGCATAAAGAAAACAATTAAAAAACTAATAACTGTTACAATGATATTGTCTATATCATTAGTTTCACTAGGATTCAATCCATTAAATAAAAAAACTCCACCAGTTCCACAAAATGTAGGACGTAAAAGGAACATTTCAATTTTAGTGGGCTCCTGAAATTACGCTACATATTTTAGACTTAAAAAATAAATACGTATTAACTGATTTGTCCATTACTGCTCATTTCAAAAGTAGTTTCAACTGGATAAAGAAATAAATGGCTCCAACATCTTGTTGGGGCCATTTATCTTATGATTTCTTTTTAAGTTGAGGTTAAAATAACATTTTAGTTGAACCGTATGTTTGGCCTTGTGCTCTCATGGCTAAAACGTTCAAGAAATGCCATGGACGGCTGAATCCTGGTTGGAAGAAGAAATCCGCTTGCGCTAAGTCTGTTAATGTCATTTTTGCAGTAATAGCAAGTGACAGAACATTCGCTGCTTGCGTAATATCTTCCGTGGATAGGAACTGTGCACCCAGAATTGTTTCTGTTTTCGCATCATATAAAATTTTCATCTCTACTGTAATGTCTCCATCTCGCATAAATGAAGGACGAACTCTTTCTTCACAGTAATAGCTCTTCACTTCACCATCATAGGAGTCGAGATTGCAATTTTTGAGACCAGTTGTTGCAAATTTCAAGTCAAAGAAAGCTAAACCAGAAGTTCCATTGACTCCTGCCATTTCAACTTCTTCGCCCAGAGCATTTTTAGCCGCTGTGACACCTTGTTTTCTAGCGTTTGTTGCTAGACCGATACAAGCTTTTTTACCGGTTGGGATAAATGGAATTAATGTCGCATCTCCACCTGCATAAACATCTTCTGCAGATGTTTCTAAATAATCATTCACTACCACAAAACCATTATCGTCTAATTCAAGCGTACCTTCTAACCATGAAGTATCTGGTTTTACACCCACTGCCATAATCACAGTATCTGCTTCATACTCAGCTTTATCCGTAATAACACCTGTCACTGCGCCCTCTTCGCCTTTAACTTCTTGAACAAATTCATTGCCTTTGAAGTCTAGGCCTTTATCTTTTGCTTCTGCAGTAAGTGTTGGATAGAATTCTTCATCAAGGTAAGTTGGTAAGAAGCGATCTACTGCATCAATTAAAGTCACTTCTTGTCCGTTTCGAACGTAAGCTTCTGCTACTTCAACCCCGATGTAGCCGCCACCGATGACGATCACTTTTTTAGCTTCTGCCATACGTGCTTTCACATCTTCTGCATCGTCTCGTCCTCGGAATGTATAAACGTGTTCTAAGTCATTTCCAGGAACGTTTAATACGGGCGCATAACCACCTGGTGAAAGAAGTAACTTATCATAACCTGCTTCTTGTTCGCCATCTGGAGTTTTTACTGTAATTGTTTTTTCGTCTGGATTCACATCGACAACATCACTGTTTAAATGAACGTTGATCCCTTGTTCTGTATATGAACCTTCATTTGCGTAATGCACTTCATCTGCTGATTTCGCAATGTCTTCTAAATAAGATTGTGCACCACAACTCATGAAAGATGCTTTATCTCCACGTTCATATAAATGGATTTCTGCATCCGGTTGTGCTTCCAAAATTGTTTCTACTGCTTCATAACCAAAGTGAGATGAACCAACAATAATATACTTCAACAAAAAAACCTCTTTCTTTTTTTAATCATCATTCTGCACCTATTATAGTATATTCACTACTTAACAAGCAAACGATAATTATTCTAAATTAAACTTTTTTATTTTCGATTATTAGCTCTACTTAAAGATTAATACATAAATAAAAACAGATTAAACTTTGCTCACTTAGCTACGATTTATAGTTTATCTCTAACCTCAAGCGTTTTACTTTGGGTAATGATTAGCGGATTATTCCCGATTCTTTTTATATGAGAATCTTTTTACAAAGAAGATCGAAGTCCCGAAAAGAAGAACAATAAAAATATTTAATTTTTTTATTTATTAGTTATTTTTCTGAAGTTTATAAAAACTAGAAAGAATTTCCTTATTTTTGTGAGGACTAAAACATAAGAACATGCGATATCTTCTTTAAATATTGTTGCTCATTTCACCAGCTCAGAAATGAAATTTCATCAAAAAATAAAAAGAGGTTGCTTTTTGTCCAGGATTTGATATACTATTATCTGGTTAGCGGATCCTTAGCTCAGTTGGGAGAGCGCCAGCTCGACAAGCTGGAGGTCACTGGTTCAAGACCAGTAGGGTCCATATAGAATAATTGAACACAAAGAAAAAACGGTTGTGACTTTTTAGTAAAGTTACGAACCGTTTTTGTTTGCAAAAGAAGACCTCTCCGTACAAACTTCAAAAGCCTTCTCCCTCTTTTATTAAAGCCCTTTAAAATGATATAATACCCTCGACCGAGGTGAGAAAAGATGAAGTCAGAAGATGAAAAGCCAGAAACAAAGGAACCTGAAAAATCAAAAGAAGATGAAATAATGGAACGTCTCCTTAAATATACGCAAGGATGTACCTTTATAATGATTGCTGTCATCACGATTATTGTTTTTCTACTCTTCTTTTTTATGAATTAAACCACAAACTTCTCCGTGTAAATTCTATTGAATAAATTTCATAAATATTCTCCGCAGAATATATTCAACCTATTGGTGGCCTCTAAAAAATGCCCTTTTTAAAAAGATTAAGAAAACGATTAAGTGATTAGAAAACTAAATGGAAATAACTTAAGATGTCGATTACGACATTTTTTTATAATTACGAAATATCTTCCCTTTGATCAATATTAATTAATTAAAATTAAATTAGTTAATACAGAGAGGAGGATAATTTAATGGGAATTAGTCCAGCAGGAGTTAAAATTAAACTCGATATAGAAATTGGTTAACGATTGATAAAAGAATACTTACAAAAAAACATCATTTATTTGATGTTTTTTTGTAAGTATTCTTTTAAACTAGCTGCATATTTTTTATATCCGTTAGTTTCGAAAACGTCAATAATTTCTTCGCATTTTTTCATGTATGAAGAATCTTCAGTTATTAAATACTGAACAATGTTTTCATAATAATTCATTAATACGTGATAGAATAATAGTTCTGGCAATGGCTTTAAAACTTCATGAATTTTTTGTAAATAATAGGAAGTTAATACAAGTTCATCTTTATCAATTAGTTCATCAACGAAATTTAATAAAATTGCAACGATTGCTGAATGTTCCTCTTTACTATATTTAGATATCTCTTTAGATAAGATTGAGCTAACAATTAATTGATTTGTATCAATATCATATAAAGAAATAAAGTTCGTATAAAGAGACAATTTAAATAAATTCCAGTTAGGTAAAGAAAATATTTTTTCTTTAATCATTTCTTTGCTTTTATTTGAGATAATGAATGTTTCATCTAAATCATACAAACAACTTTCTGCTAACGCAATAATATTTTGTTCATCCTCGTTATCTTTGCTTCCACAATTCTTTAGGATTCTTTTAATCGCTTCTATATTCCCTTCGTAATAAAAAGTAATGATTTTTTGTGTGTATTTTTTTACTCTATTTCTTCCTTGAGTAAGTTGATTTAAGAAAGATCCTAAACTAATTGAGTGTACGGAAAGAATGTCAAATAAGTCTTCCGCCGAAATACGATGTTGATTCTTTTCCACTTTTGAATAATATGAGGTCGATACGATATCGGCCGACATTTCACTTAAAGTTAATCCCATGTTCAAACGATATTTTTTTAATAATTCTCCAATTGTCATTATACTCTTCCCTCTATCTTTCGTTTACGACAAATATACTTATTATTTCATTATACCAATTATAATGAAACCATCAAATAATTACTTGGAGGGTTTTGTATGAAAGAATTGTTAAATAAATTTAAATTTAGAAATTTAATCATGGTTATTATTTTGATTTTGTTGACAGTCACGGAAATCGCAACGAGTTTTACGCTCTCGAACACAATCAATGCAATGATTGCTCAAAACATCGATAATTTTATACGGGCAATTGTTATAACTTTCGTTATCTATTTTATCTTTCTTTTGATTACCTATATAAAAATTTTGTACCAAAATAAAACGCAAGAATCTATGAAAATTTATTTACGGAGTAAAATAGTCGACCGATTGGTACACACTGATTACCAACGTTATCACAAACATAAGCCATCAACTTATTCATCTTGGCTAATGAATGACGTGAATCAAATTTCCTCGGAATCATTAAGCCCTTTCTATGAATTATTAGCAGGCGTCGTTTCTTTAGTCATTAGCATCATCACGTTATTATCGCTTCATTGGATACTACTTGCTTATACTTTAATTGCACTGGGCTTAATTTTATTCATCCCGAAATTATTTAATAAAGCAATTCTGAATGGATCGATAAAATTAACAACAGAAAATGAAGCATATTTAAGTAAAATTACCGATTACTTAAATGCGTATGACACCTTGTTTGCCTATCGCCAACTATCCTTTATGCAAGAAAGGTTAAATAAACAAGCCAAAAAATTATCTGATGTTTCGTATAAATATCAAAAACTGATGGCTCTCGTAGCGGTTGCAGGAGGATTTGGTAATATTTTAGGACAAATAGGCGTATTTGCAGTAACAGGTTATTTAGTTTTAAATGAGGAATTATCTGTAGGCTCCATCATGATTACAACAACTTTAGCTGGAAATGTGTTCAATACAGCCGGAAATTTAAGTCAATACATTTCAAAAATCCAGAGTAGTAAGCCAATATTTGAAAAAATCGACGGAATAAAGATAAGTGAGCGATCAAACCATACAGATCATTTCTCAAATACATTAGACAACGGATATGCCTTAGAAAATGTTGATTTTTCATATAAGGATGATCCTATTATTAATGATTTAACAATCAAATTTGATTTAGCTAAAAATTATGCCATCACTGGTGAAAGTGGAAGTGGTAAATCAACTTTGCTCAATTTACTCGGTGGCAGACTAGATAATTATCAAGGTTCTATAACGTTGGATGGAAAAGAAATTAGTGGAGAAACCTATGATAGGTTGTACGACAATATTTTATATATTGACCAGAATCCACATATCTTTGATGGGACGATCCGAGAAAATCTAGAAATGGGCGAATCCTATTCAGACAAAGAACTATGGATAGCCTTGGAAAAAGTGCAATTAAAAGATTTAATTGCCTGTAATGAGGAGGGACTTAACTACTATATTGGTGAGTCAGGTAGGTTTCTTTCTGGAGGACAAAAACAACGATTATCTATTGCAAGATCGCTTTTAAGAAAGAAGAAGATCTTATTGTTAGACGAAGTGACTTCAAGCCTAGATCACGATACAGCTGTAAGCATCGAAAATATCTTATTGAGTGAGGAAGAGACAAGCACCATTATGATTACACACAATCTATACAAAGAAACTGCAGATAAAATCGATTATGAAATAAAATTAAATTAATTTTTAAGCCATATTTTAAAGTTTCGTTTATGAATTTAATTTTCAAGTACGACAATTAGCCACAGTCATCTCGTTTAATAACCTATAATTTATTTATAGTTTTTAATAAAGAGGAGGCAAAAACAATGAATATTCAAATCTATTGGTCGCCAATTCAATAATTTCTACTAAATTTTTGCAAATAAGATAAGGTAGACTTTCAACAATAAGGAACACTTCATTAGAAACAATTAAATAAAAGTAATTGAGCAGAAAACTAATCATTAATAACTTAGTCGACCTCTCACATCACCCATATAGACGAGCTACGTGTATGGCAGCTCAATATCTTTAACTTATTACTCAAGAATTTCTACGAAATTCTTGAGTTTTCATTGTTTAATCTGGTCTTTGTAAAAATTATCTGAAGTAACATAGACTTAGATAGTTACCAATATGATTTCCGACTGTTCACACAAGCTATTACTTCATTATGTTCAGTTCTTCTATCTTTAAACTTCCAGTATTTTATTTTCACTCTGTTCCATCTTTTCCAGACGAGTTGGTTCAGTCTCCTTCAAAGTTGAAACATTTGTTTCCCTTGAAAGTATTTGCTGAGATTTTTTCATAATAGTTAATCCATTCTTGTGAACACTGATTGATTTCTTTTACAATTTCTTTGTAGGTTTTTGTAATCTGACTTTTCTCTTGACTGACTATTAATCGTAATTTATTTTCAAGGTATTCTATTATATTCACCCTCACTCGCACAAACACTCATACTGTTTTCATGAAAATGTCGAAGTCATCTGCACAACACACAAATTAGTGTCCAATATTCTTGCCATCAATATATCAATTCATTCGATGCATTAACTTATGATGAATGGTTGTATTATTCTATCTGTAATACTATGGAGTCGGCTAACTTCTCCCTATTCATTACTACTACTGAAGTGCTAGTGAGATCTCACAGAATACGTACTATCTCTTTCCTTGTTTAACCTACAAAAATTACATTTTAAAGTTACGATTCTCTTTTGGATTTTGCTATCTTATCCGCTTAAAACGCCTTAGTACTTTGTTTATGTTCGTTAGGTAGCGTTACTTCCTCTCTCTCCTATGTCTTACAACGTGAAACTTGTAAGTCACTTTGAGGATCGCAGGTAACTACGCTCTATAGAAATTTTCACTCTAGACACAATACATGCCCGTCATACTAAAAGAGGAACAGTCGTATGACTGCTCCTCTATCTTATTTAGCTTTTAAATTTTTACTTCACTGCTGTATTATCTGCATGGACTTCATGATACGTTTTTGCTCCGCCATACCCAGCAAACGCTGTGACGAATAGTGCAATGAGTAGTCCTGCGAAAATGTATAGTGAGTATTTAGCAGCATCGTCAGAAACTTCTTCTGCTTTTTGTTCAGCTTCGACTGTTAAGTCTTGAATAGAACTTTGTGCTTCTTCTAGTGCTTGAGAAGCTTGTTGAGAAGTTTCGTTATAAGCTTCTGTAATATTATTTACAGCATCTTCTGTTTCAGCTTCAGATAAATCTGTGTTTTCTGAAATAGCTCTTGTTAGTTCATCTTCGTCTAGTTCTTGGTTGATTGTGTCCAGACGTTCATTAATATTTGAAACAACTTTATCAATTTCATTTTGTGCGTCATTTCCATTCACTACAATGTTGTAGCCGGCGTCTTTAACGTCTTCGCCTGTAGCTTCTACTTGATCTTGTAGATAATCTGGTTGTAATTCAGGGATATCTGTATCTTCTAAGACTTCATTTACGGATGATTCCAATTCAGAAGAATCGACATTCATGTCTTCTGTAATTTGGTTAAATGCATCTTCCGATAAATTCGCTGCGCCGGATGCCACTTGTCCAGTAGCGTCTCCAACTGCACCAGCCGTTGTGCTTACAATGTTTCCTAGCGCACCGAAAGCGGATGAAACAGCTGTCGTCATTAAGACAGCGATTGAAAGTAGACTAACTGCCCAAGTAATAAATCCATGAATAAAGCCTGCACGGTTCGCAGTAAGTCCTGCAATATAACCTCCTGCACCAAATGATAAAATTAAGGTAACAATAACCCAAATCACTAATCCTGTGCCCACACCTGAAAGTGGGTCAGAAGTTGTAAAGTCTGGAACTCCAAATCCAATAGCTGTTCCTATAAATGATAACATGATCATCATCGCTAGAAAGGTAACGACTCCTGCAAAAACTGCACGCCAGGAGAAATTATTTCCAGCTTTTTCATTTAATCCTCTTGCTAAATATTTTCTCATTCTTTATCCCTCTTTCTATGTATTTAATTGTGAGCTTATTTTATTCTAGAATTGAAAGTTTAGCAATTGATACGCTCAACGCTCAGCATTTTTTATGCTTATTTCTATAAAAAACTTGAGGATGAATGGTTTATACTCATAAATAGAATTGAATTTTACTCCTTTTTCCTATAATCTAGGTGAAGGAAATTATTTTTTTATAGAATAAAATAAAGCTCTTCAATGATATATTTGTGTTAAAAATACGTTTAATATAAGGAGTTAAAAATGAACCAAGTAAAAAATAAACCTTTTTATAAGCAAGGATGGTTCTGGGGAATCATTATTGTTTTTGTAGGAATATATTTTATTAGTAATCGACAAACAGCTAATGAACAAGGATTCGACCCTAATCACGATATCCATGTTTTTACACGAGAACAAGGTTCCGGGACGCGAACTGCCTTCACTGAAGTTACAGGCACCATTGACCGCAATGGGGACGATGATATTACACCAGCTGCCACTGTTCAAAATAGTACGAGTGCCACTATGCAGGCTGTAGCGGGAGATCCTCATGCGATCAGTTTTATCTCATTAGGTTCCCTAAACGATACCGTAAAAGCTGTGCCAATTGATGGCGTTGAGCCGAATGTTGAAAATATTCAAGCGGAAGACTACGAATTAGTTCGCGGATTTAATGTGACGCACGGAGGAGAATTGAGCGAAGTGGCTCAAGACTTCTGGGACTTTATGTTTTCAGCTCAAGCACAGGAACTAGTGACTGAAGATGGTTATGTCTCAGTCGATCCCGACGCTTCTGAGTATGAACCTTCTGGCTTATCTGGTTCCGTCAGTATTGTCGGATCCACTTCGGTAGAACCTACCATGCAACGTTTTTCTGAAGCTTATACCAAATTAAACCCCGATGTGACCATTGACATTACAGCTCCAGGTTCTGGCGCTGGTATTACAGCCGCTATGGATGGTAGTGCTGATATTGGAATGTCCTCTCGGGATTTAAGCGAATCAGAAGCTGCACAACTTACTGAAACAGAACCGATTGCGATTGATGGGATTGTCGTTATCGTTAACAATAACAATCCGATCGACAATCTTGAACTCATTGAAGTTCAAGGGATTTATCAGGAGTACTTCACTGTTTGGAACGAAGTCATGAACGAATAAAGAGACTATACTTAATGAATAAATAACCGTCTCCTCTTACAAAATTAAGAGGGATGGTTATTTTTGTTCTAATAGCTTAAAGTTCATAGGAACTTTTTCACCTATGTGTATAATGTTTCTCGGAAAGCCAAATAAAGATGGGTAGACAAAAAGA
>CAJUOQ010000035.1 GCA_910588235.1 uncultured Atopostipes sp.
TCTTTTTGTCTACCCATCTTTATTTGGCTTTCCGAGAAACATTATACACATAGCTTTTATCCACCCGGTTGCTATATTTTTTTGTGGGAGGGCTGTATAAGATTAAGCGATATTTTTTATAAAAACTTCTAATTCGAGATAAAAGTCTTGACTTCGAACTAAAAGGTCTATATAATCTCTAATTAGAGACAATTTTATAAATACAAACTATTAAAGGAGATTTTTTCATGTCAGCATTTTTAGATTTATTAGAAGATCGTCGTACAATTTACGCAGTAGGTAAAAACAGTGAATACTCAAAAGAAGAAATTGAGGACACGATTCGTAAAGTAGTTAAACAAGTACCTTCTGCATTTAACAGCCAAACTTCACGTGTTGTTATATTATTTGATGACGCAAACACTAAATTCTGGGACCATATTTACGATGTACAAAAAGATGTACTTGAAGGTGAAATGTGGGACATGATGTCTGGTGTTATGATGGGTGCTAAAGAAGGAATCGGTACAGTTCTATTCTTTGAAGACCTCGATGCAGTAGAAGTAATGCCTGCACAAGGTATCCGTCAAGAAGCATACAAACAAAATAACAATGCGAATGTTCAATACGCTGTTTGGTTAGCTCTCCGTGAAATGGACTTAGGCGGCAGCTTGCAACACTTCAACGTTGGTTATGAACATGGTTTCGATAAAGCAACAAAAGAAATGTTCAACTTACCAGCTTCTTATGAAATGCTTGCACAAATGCCATTTGGTTCAATTGAACAAGAAGTTGACGAAAAAGATCACATTGATACAGACGTTCAAGTGAAAGTTTTTGAAAATTAATAATAATCACTTCTTAAAATAATTCAACATAAAAAGCAGACAGAAATTATCTTTTAATTTCTGTCTGCTTTTTTTATTGGATAGAAGATAAAAAAATCAAATGGCCGATATCTTTCGCTGAAGGATAGGATATAGTCGTTTGGCTACAGTGATTGCGAGCGTTAATTTTATAATATCCCCTAGAATAAAAGGAAAAAAACCTGCGAATAAAACGCCCATAAAATTTAATTGACTCTCTAGATAAACATTTAATATGAAGGCCATATAAGTAAGACCCATGCAGTAAGTAACGGCGGTATTGATGAAGCCAGCAATGACTAAGTTTCGTACTTTAAAACTCGAATGCTTGTTTAAGTATTTTGCTTGTAGATAAGTTGCAGGGATAAAAGCAAGCGCGAAACCAAAAGAAGGCAGTAAAACAGCTTGTAAACCACCCGTAAAGTTTGAAAAAATAGGAAAACCAATGAGTCCTAACACTAAATAAAGAAGGGTAGTCATCACCGCATTCTTTGGGGTGAGCAAGTAACCAATCACTAACACCGCTAAGGTTTGTAAAGTAATCGGCACGGGGCCAATGGGTAGAGCAAGTTGCGAACAAATGATTAAAATACCAATCATAATAGCGATTAGGGTCATGTCTTTTGTCTTCATTTAAAAGCTCCTGTTTCCGTATGATAATTCCATTATACAGGAGGCTACAATAAATAAAAAAAATGTTCTATAAAAGAGTGAAAAAAAGGCTCTATCTTTTTTGCTATCTCAAAATATCATAGTACAATGGAGAAGATAGGGGAGGATTAATTAACTATGAATCAAACAAATAAAGAACAATTATCAAAATGGCAATGGTTGCCGGGAATCGGTTTTGCGTTCTTGATCGCAATCATTGCGAAAATGATCGAAAATATTTTACCGGTATCTTTTATTGGCGCATCTGTGATTGCCATCTTTTTAGGAATACTTATTAATTATTTTTACCCGGTAGAAGACACCACATTAAGCAGTGGGATTCAGTTCGCGTCAAAACGGATCCTAAAATTTGCGATTATTTTATTAGGCGCGAGTTTAAATATTGCGACGATTTTAGAAGTAGGTAAAATTTCGTTAATCGTTATGATCTTCACGCTGCTTGCTGCTTTTGGAGGCGGCTATTTATTAGGCAAAGCTTTTGGGCTGGATTGGCGTTTGTCGAGTTTAATTTCATCGGGGACGGGCGTTTGTGGTGGCTCTGCCATTGCTGCAGTATCGCCTGTTATTGATGCCGAAGACCACCAAATTACTTACGCCATGTCTAGTACTTTTATTTTCGATATGTTTATGATTATCTTGTTTCCGTTAATGGGACAAAGCCTTAATATGTCGGATATGTCTTATGGACTTTGGACGGGAACAGCTGTAAATGATACAAGCAGTGTAGTCGCTGCGGGTTATGCCTTTAGTGAAGCAGCTGGAGATTTTGCGACAATGGTTAAACTTACTCGAACTTTAGCGATTATTCCGATCGTCATTATCTTTACGCTGATCCAAATGCGTCTCAATCGTAAACGAGCGGGCGTTACACCAGATGGTCACGTGAACATGAACCTTAAAGATGTTTTTCCTTGGTTTATTTTAGGATTTTTAGCGCTCGCTTTAATTAACAGTTTAGGATTTATTCCAGTAGCGGGGGCGCAACTTTTAAAAGATATTAGTAAATTCCTAATGGTGGTCGCTCTAGCAGCCATTGGCTTAAAAACAGACCTTGGTAAAATGAAACAATCCGGACTCAAACCCATGCTCCATGGCTTTATTATTTCAGTCCTTGTGATTGTTGTATCTTTAGCCGTTCAATATGCATTAGGTCTCATGTAAAATTTAACTATCTCTAAAACCTCTATGGTTGGATAAAACCCAACTTTAGAGGTATTTTTATTTAATTATTGATGTGGTAGAGTAAACAATAAATAATTCATTAAGAGGAAGAAATAATATGAAAATTTTAATTGTTGAAGACGATGTAGTCATTGCAAAGGCCTTAAAGAAGGAATTAGAAAAACATGAATACAAAACGACTTTAGTGGAAGATTTTGCACAGGTGATGGAAGTCTTTCAGAGCTTAAAACCTCATTTAGTGTTGATTGATATTAACCTCCCTTACCACAATGGTTATTATTGGTGTAGTCAAATTCGATCGCATTCGAGTGTACCAATTATCTTTATTTCTTCACTAACCGATAAAATGGACCAGTTGATGGCCATGCAGATGGGCGGCGACGATTATCTCCCCAAACCCATTGATTTACAATTAACGGTGGCTAAAGTCCAAGCTTTATTACGACGCACTTATGATTTTGTAACGCCACAAAATAGCGAACGAGCCTTTTATAATGTCCACTTAGATACTGAAAAAGCAGCAATCAATTATAAAAATCAGACCCTCTCATTAACCTTTACCGAACTTCAAATTATGACTTGCTTGTTTAAAAATGGCGAAGAATTTTCCTCGCGAGAAGAAATATTGGATGCTTGTTGGCAGAATGATCAGTTTATTGATGACAATACATTAGCGGTAAATATTTCTCGCTTACGTAAAAAATTAAAGTCAATAGGTCTTGCAGAATTGATCGAAACCAAGAAAAAGGTTGGATATCGTTTAACCAATGAGGGGGGATAAAGTGTTTAAAGAATACCTTAAACAAAATAGAGGACCAATTGGCTTAGTCATCAGTACACTGCTTGTTTTCGCAATTGTTTTTCATTTATTTCAATTGGGTTGGAATATTTATTGGGTGACAGCTGGTATTGTATTGTTTATTCTTTTGATTTATCTGGGCTATCAAGGCGTTCACTTTCAGAAAAGAAGGGAACTGAAGGAAGAGGTCAGCGAATTAACAGAAGCTTTAAATGATGAACGAAATAATAACTACATTATGCGTCAAGATATTGAGGAATATTTTTTGTTGTGGGTGCATCAGATTAAAACACCTATTACAGCGAGTTATTTATTACTCGATGAAGAACATTTTAAAAATAAAACCCTCTTACAACAAGAAGTTCTTAAAATCGAAAACTATGCCAATATGGCTTTGAATTATTTAAAAGTACTCAATCCAGCGAATGATATGGATTTTCGTTATCTGACAGTCGATGAATTGATCAGTCCTTTGCTACGAAAATATCGGGTCCAATTTATTTTTTCGAATATTACACTTCATTATGAGAAAGAAATGGATACCATTTTGACGGAACCCAATTTAACCAGTTTAATGATCGAACAGCTTTTAAGCAATGCACTAAAATATACCAACGCCGGGGATATTTGGATCTCTTTTGATGAAAAGAAGAACCAATTAACGATGAAAGATAACGGGATCGGTATTCGTGAAGAAGATTTACCCAAAATATTCGACAAAGGTTATGCAGGAATGAATGGGCAATTGGAGACGAAATCAAGCGGCATTGGGCTTTATTTAGTCCAATTAATTTCAAAAAGATTAAAACAACCAGTGAAAGTATCTTCAGAGATTGGAAAAGGAACTACCTTTATGATTCAGTTGTTTAATGAGTAACTTACAAAACTGTAAGTTTTATAGAGCACATTGTAAGAATAGATAAAGGCAACGTTCAAAAAGATTCGATAAACTAGGTTTGTAAATTCAAAGGAGGAAATTGAATGTTATTAGATGTCAAACATGTTAAAAAAGTTTATCGAACACGAGGAACAAAAACGTTGGCTCTACGAGACGTCGACTTTGGTGTAAAAGAAAGTGAATTCGTAGCGATTATGGGGGAGTCGGGTTCTGGAAAATCAACGCTTCTTAATATCACAGCGACCTTCGACGAACCGACCGAAGGAAAAATTGAATTAAATGGACAAGATTTAAGTAAAATTCCTAGTGATGACATTGCCAAATTCCGTCGTGAAGAATTAGGGTTTGTTTTCCAAGATTTTAATGTTTTAGACACTTTCAATAATAAAGATAATATCTTACTGCCTCTTGTTTTATCGGATGTTTCACAAGATAAAATGGCAGAACGGATAAAAACAGTAAGTGCATTTTTAGGGATTGAGCACTTACTTGAAAAATATCCATATGAAATTTCAGGGGGACAAAGACAACGTGTGGCCATTGCTCGTGCATTGATTAATGAGCCGAAATTATTATTAGCCGATGAGCCGACAGGGAATTTGGATTCCACAACATCCGCCCAAATATTGGATGTTTTGAGGAATGTTAATGAAGCAGGAAATACGATTATGATGGTGACCCATTCTTTAAAAGCCGCTTCAGAAGCTGATCGGGTACTGTTTATTAAAGATGGGAAGATTTTCCATGAAATTTATCGTGGTGGAGCCAAAAGCCAAGTGTTTCAAGAGCGAATTGCCGATAGTCTTTCAGTCCTCAATGACCGAGGTGAATCCGAATGAAATTCTCTATCTTAAACAAAGTGGCTTTTAGAAGTATCCTTTCGCATAAACGACTTTATTTTCCATTTTTACTAGCTGTTTCATTATTGTTTTCTTTGGAATATATTCTATTATCGCTCCTGCAAAATGATTATGTGAATGAATTCCATCCGGACCTCTCCATTATTATTGGCATGGGTGTCTTCTTTTCAACCTTGTTGATTGTCATTATTACTTTGTATACCAGTAATTTTATTCAAAGTAATCAGACGAAAGAATTTGGATTATATACCGTCTTAGGTCTTGAGAAAAAGCATATTCGTTTGATCACACTTATTCAAACTTTCTTTAACTGGGTAGTGACTTCGGTCTTGTGTGTTGTTCTGGGTTATTTAGTGGGAAGCTTAATGTTTGTTGGTTTGAACCGACTGATGCAAGATACTGGAGCGGGACTGATGAATTATCCGTTTCAAATAGAAACGGCCTTAGGCACTGCCGTAGTTTTACTAGGAACTTTCTTTGTCAGTTTTATGATTCATGCGTTTAAAATTGCGCGACTCAACCCGATCGAATTACTCCGCAGTGCTCACGAAGGCCAAGGAGACCCAAAAGGGCGTTGGTGGTTGATGATTTTAGGATTGATGAGTCTAAGTGGTGGCTATTATATTGCGTTAACAACAAATGATGTCCTTGGCTCTTTACAAAATATTTTTATCGCGATCTTTTTAGTGATTATTGGTACGTACCTTTTGTTTCTTTCACTGACTATTTTCATATTGAAAGCTTTACGGAAGAATAAAAACATTTACTATAAACCCAATAATTTCTTATCTATTTCTGGCATGCTACATCGAATGAATAATAATGCGGTTAGTTTAGCGAGTATTGCTATTTTAAGTAGTGGCGTTATTTTAGTAATGGGACTTACTTTATCTCTTTTCCGAACAATGGAATCTCAAATTCAAGGAACCATGCCGTATGATTATGAACTTAGAACGGTAAGTGCTCAAAGTTATGAAAATGATCCTTCTGAAAATGAAGAGATTTTGGATCAAGTCATCACCGAAGCTAAAAATCATGGAGAGATTTCAGAGGATAATATTCGAACAACTCTGTCAGTCGGTGGTTATTTAGATGGGAGAAAACTGACCCCTTTGCCGGCAAATAATACGCCCGAATTTGAAGAGTTAAGCGCAGCCGGACAACCGCTTTATATTATTGTAGAAACTATCGATGCTTACAATCATTATATGCAGCAGTCCGAAGCAGTCGATGAAAACGAAGTGTTGATTGCGTCCAATTTATTAGACCTTGAAGATTTTCCGACATTAGAAATTAATGGAACGGAATATAATACAAAACCAGTGGCAGAAGATATTATTCCTTCAAACTATGGAGTAGAAGTATTATATATAGCTTTACCTAGTGAAGAAGAAGTAGAAGAAGTTCGTGAAAATCACCTGCTCTATAACACACGAGAAGAACGTTATGAGCCGTACTCATATACAACAAGTGCCACTTTCAATGTAGAGAACAATCTAGAAGAAGTGGATACATTCTTGCGCGAAGCTGGCGAAGAACAGACGTTAGCTGTAGAATCTCAAGAAGAGACCCGTCAATCGATGTACACCTTATACGGAGGCTTATTCTTTATTGGGATAGTTGTCAGTGCAGTATTGATTATAGGAACTGTTTTAATGCTTTACTTCAAACAAGTCTCAGAAGGTTTTGAAGATAAAGAAAACTTTAAGATTATGCGACAAGTTGGCTTACCTGAAGATTTAATCCAAAAAACGATCCGCTCACAAATCGTATGGATTTTCTTGTTGCCTATTGCCGTGGCGGTTATTCATAATCTATTCGCTTCAAAAATTATTTATATACTCCTTGGCTTGTTTGGAACCAGAGATTTCACCATCTTTAGTACCAGTTACTTTGGCGTTTTAGTAGTTTTTGCGCTTGTTTATTTAATCTTTTATCGATTCACCTCTCGCACTTACTACAATATTATTAACGAGTCAGAATAAATTAAAATGATAAATAGTAGAGAACACTTTTTACTAGATTTTGTCCTTTGAATCTATGAAGAAAGTGTTCTTTTTTATTCGGCAGATTCCTCCTATTACATGAGGCTTGAAAATATATTTAGAAGACTTACAATAATAGATGAATATAAAATAATATTATTCATCTATTCATATAGGAGATGTTTTGAATGACAAGAAGCTTTAATGATGATGAAAAACAATTTATATATACTGCTTTGATTGATCAAGGGAAAGAACTTTTTAGTCAGTTTGGGTTCAAGAAGACAAGTATTCTGGAAATTACAAAACGTACAGGAATTGCTCAAGGAACATTTTATAATTTTTTTGCTTCAAAAGAAGAATTATATTTTGTTATTCTCGAACAAGAAGAAAAGAAATTAAAAGAACAATTGGCCCAAATAGAAATATTTGAAGAAGAACAACCCAAAGAGGTCATTAAACATATTCTTAAAAAAATGATTCAAATGATTGAAAAAAACCCTTTGATACGTGATCTGTATTTTGGGAGCTCTATGGAAAAGTTGACAAGAAAACTATCCCCTGACTTGTTAGAAGAACATTTCCAGAAAGATTCTAAATCCTTATTGTTTTTCATACAAAAACTCGAAGCAGCAGGCTTTGTGGTTGAACAAGAATCAGAGGTGATAGCTGGGGTCCTGCGCTCATTATTTATATTAACTCTTCATCAAAAAGAAATCGGCACAAAGGTGTATCCGCAAACAATTGAACTATTTATTGACGTCATTGTGGATGGAATTATTAAAGAGGAGAGAAAGTAAATTGAATACTGTACTTCAAACTAAAAACTTATCCAAGTCGTATCAAGGGTTTCAAGCAGTCCAAGATGTTTCTCTAAAAATAGAAAAAGGCGAAATTTATGGGTTTATTGGCTTAAATGGAGCTGGAAAAACGACTGTTATCCGTATGTTATTAGGTTTAATTCGACCATCAGAGGGGACTAGCTATCTTCAAGGGGAAAAAGTTCATTTAAAGCATCATCATCTTTGGGAGAAAGTAGGATATTTGGTTGAAACACCTCATTTTTACCCTGAATTAACAGTACAAGAGAATCTTGAAGTATATAAAAAACTTAGGTTACTCTCTCATCCAGATGCTGTAACTAATGTGATGGCACAACTTCATTTAACAAAGTATGCTCAGGTAAAGGCTGGAAATTTATCTTTGGGAAATGCCCAACGCTTAGGGATTGCTAAAGCGCTTCTGCCTCAACCTGAAATTCTCATCTTAGATGAGCCTGTTAATGGCTTAGATCCTGCAGGGATCATTGAAATTCGAAAATTGCTGCAAAAGTTAGCACAGGATCAAGGAGTTACGATTTTAATTTCAAGTCATCTCCTTAGCGAAATAGCTAAGATTGCGACGAAAATTGGAATCATTCATCAAGGAAAACTCATTCAAGAATTTGAAAGTCAAGAATTAAAACAGCTCCTGCATCAACGCTTAGTGATTGATACGCGTCATAACCAATCTGCTTTGTCGAAACTCTCAGCAGCAGGTTACTCACCGCATTTAAATAAAACAGGCTCTATAGAAATTCGGGAATCAGTTGCTGTTCAGCATCCAGAAAATATCTCTCGTTTGCTTGTAGATGTAGGTTTCCCTCCTGCTCAGATAACGATTGAAGAGGAAGACCTAGAATCATATTTCCTCGAGGTGATTAAAAATGAAGAAGGAGATTAGAGCAATGAAACATTTCCTTTCGGTATTATCTATTGAGCTCTTTAAAATACGAAAATCGAAAGTAATTTGGTTGACTGTAATCGCAGCAAGCCTAGCACCTTTAATGGCTAGTTTTTTTACGTTGATATTAAAATATCCGGGATGGATGAAAAAGGCTGGTTTACTAGGAGCACAAGCTCAGGTTGCCGGAGCAGCTAGTTGGCCAGATTATTTAAATTTGTATGGTCAAATGTTAGCGGTCGGTGGTATTTTAATTTTTGGCTTTATCACTTCGTGGATCTTTGGCCGAGAGTATACGGATGGAACGATTAAAGATTTTTTAGTGCTGCCATATTCAAGAGTTATTGTTGTTTTAGCGAAATTTAGTGCCATGTTCATAACGAGTATACTTATCAGTTTATATATTGTTTTATTTGGTTGTTTACTCGGTTGGTTTATAGGCCTTTCAGGATGGTCTGGAGAAGTTTTAATACAAGGTATAGGGACAATCACCGCCGCTACTTTTATGACGATTATGTTGAGTACACCTACTGCCTTTTTTGCGAGTTACGGAAAAGGATATTTAGCGCCGATTGGTTTTGTGATATTACTTCTTATATTTTCACAGATTATTGCCGCAGCAGATTTAGGCGAGTTTTTTCCTTGGTCAATTCCGGCCCTCTATAGTGGCATTAGTGAAGTTTCTCTTGAACTGACTTGGGTGCATCTACTGCTTATCTTCTGTCCGAGTATCCTGGGCGTGCTCAGTACTTTAGAGTGGTGGCGATATGCAGACCATGATTAAAAGTAGAAGCTCTTATATAGAAAAAAATCAATCAAAATTTAAATAAATCTTAAAGAAAAAAATTTTAAGTGATAATATGACTAAGGCTGGAAGTAAAGAAGGACGAGGAATCAATATTCTTATTTGTTGATACTATGTAAATCAGAAAGGAAGGGTACTATTAAAAAGGATTTTTCTAAAGAAAAATTTTCATTTAAGAACTTAATGTTGAACACGATTATTTTCAGCTTCGGTGTCCCCATTTTAAATGGTTTTATGACTGGTTCGTTTAAATTAGAACTTTTATTAAGCTTAGTTATAGGATTAAATGCGGGTATTCTAACAACTTATTATTTCCTAAACGGGCGATCATTTAATGACACTAGTTTTGCTAATGGCATAGTTATATCGGTTATTGGACTAATTCCTGCGGGTATTTTAGCATTTTTAGTCCTATTTCTTTACTGGAATTTATAAGTTATATTCATGGAGAGAGATAAAAGCTAGAGTTGCTAGATATTCACCAAAACTAAAAACTACAGGCCCTTTAAAAAAGGACCTGTAGTTTTTGTGTATCCTGTTATAAATTAAGGGGCTTTTTCAATGCCAGTGATTCCAACGGCTCCTGGACCCCCATGGCTTGAAATAACAGCCCCAGTTTCTAACCATTTGTTCGTTGAAACGCCATACTCTTTTAGAAGTTCGAAAATACTTTCTCTTTGTTGTTTGTCAACATCCGGAGCGCCTCCGATAAGGACTGTTTCAGGATCAATGTTATAGTTTTTGAAAAAGTCATTGATCATTTTCTTTAAACAGCGCTCAAAAGAACCTCGATATTTTTTCCCCGAAACAAGATAGCCATTTTCTAACACAATAGTAGGGTGAAGTTTCAAGAGATTAGCTCCATGAAAGGCTAGATTTGAAACACGACCACCCGCTCTTAAGTAGAGTAATGTTTTAGGTAAAAAATGCATATGGGTACGTTCACGGACATCTTCAACAAATTCGATAACTTCTTCAGGCGTTGTCTCAGGATGATTTTCGATAAATTCCGCAGTTGCTTTGACTACAGCTGTTAAGCCCATACTGACATGTTTGGCATCGACTAGATGAATATTTTCAAATTCTTCCGCCGCAATATTGGCAGCATTGAAGGAAACAGTAGTGACTGCAGAATAAGCGATATGAATAATCTGAGCTTCCGGATGGTCAGCGAAAACGTCGCGAAAGACTTCTGTATTATCTTGGGGAGTCGAGCCAGACGTTTTGGGAAGCTCACCAGCTTCGTCATAATAATCGAACACTTTTTGAACGTCAAATTGACCATCATCATACGTTTGTTCGCCCATTGTTACGTGCATGGGAACGATGTATATATTATAACGCTCAATGATTTCTTTGGGTAAATCTGAACCGCTGTCTGTTGTAATTATAAATTTTGTCATAATAACCTCCGTCTATGTGGGAAGAATAAAGTGAATATTTCATTTATTATATTATAGAACATGAACAACAAGAAGAAATTGTCTAGAAAGGAAAGAGAAGGCAGCTATCGTTTATCTTAATAAAAAAATCTGTTGGATATTTCTTCTAAGTTGTATTTAAAGGCTGAATTTGATAAATTAAAACAGGAAGATTGAAAGATCATAACATATATATATTGCTTTTAAGTAATGGAGAACCTTATTTTTAATAAGAAGGAATGAGTAGAATGGAAAAACAAACATATTATGATTCAATTTATAGAACAATTAAAAAAGGAGAACGTCAAGAGTTTCGTGATTTATTTTTAAAATTACACGAACGAGACCAAGTCGATGTTTTTCATTTGCTCTATCCAGATAAAAAAGTAAAAATTACAGAATTTTTAATGCCGTCTGAATTTGCTTTATTATTTGAAGAAATGGATTTCGATGATCAATTAGCGGCTTTTCATTATTTACCAGCACCTTATCTACAAAATGTTTTTTCTTATATAGCGGATGATGATGTGGTGCAATTCATCAGTGAACTAGATCCTGAAAAACGCCGTGAAGCTTTAGAGATGATGAAGCCAAAAGATTTGTCAGCGATTGAATCGCTCTTGAAACAGGAACTAGAAACGGCTGGAGCGATTATGACGACTGAATTAATTCGTGTATCGACAGAAGATACGGCGGATGATGTGATCACTGATATGCGTAGGATTGGTGCGCAAGCCGAAACGATTTATTACATTTATGTTGTTAATCAAGAAAATCAATTAACCGGTGTTCTTTCTTTACGTGACCTCCTTCTTTCACCTGGGGATACAAAAGTCGAAGAGATTATGAATACACAGACGGTTTCAGTTTCTCAGAAGACAGACCAAGAAGAAGTTGCTCGTATTATCCAAGAATATGATTTATTAGCTTTGCCTGTTATTAATGACGAAAATAAATTATTAGGGATCGTGACTGTCGATGATGTTATTGATATTATTCAAGATGAAATGACCAAAGATTTTCACCGTTTTAGTGGGATAACGACCCTAGAGGAAGAAAGCACAGAAGGAGAAACGATCTTACAAATGACGCGCAAACGTCTGCCGTGGATTATTATTTTAATTTTCCTTGGTTTAATTTCTGCGAATCTTATTAGTGCCTTCGAAGATACCTTAGCGCAGGTCGTAGCTTTGGCTGCATTTATGCCGATTATTTTAGATTCTGCAGGGAATGTAGGTACACAGTCTTTAGCTGTTTCTGTTCGTCGTTTAACTTTAAATGAAGAACAAGAAGAAAGTTTCTTGAAAATGTTGGGAAAAGAGTTTGGTTCAGGCGTCTTAATTGGACTTGCTGCTTCGATCGTGATTGGAATTTTATCTTACTTCCTTTATAGTAATCTGATTTTATCACTCATTATAGGCACCTCTCTATTAGCGACACTGAGTGTATCCACTGTTATTGGGGCCGTTGTCCCTTCAATTTTTGATAAGGTAGGCATTGACCCAGCAGTGGCTTCTGGTCCTTTCATTACTACAATCAATGATACATGCGCTTTAGTGATTTATTTTAGTTTAGCCACTTACTTAATCCATCATCTTTAATAGAGAACCACTTAAACTATATAACCTTTAAAAAGTTGAATAAGAAATCAAGAACCCAGAAAAACCTTTTTGTTTTTCTGGGTTTTGTTATTTTCTAGGTTAAGAGATTGTAAAGTGTTTTAATTTTTGGTTAACAAATGATTTGAAAAATTTACACAACCTTCACTCAAATTTTCTTTACTAAATAATTAAAATAATGCTATACTTTAGTACTTGATGAATACTGATTTAGAAGTATTTATCAAGGAGTGTCTTCTGTTGATAAAATAGGGTCGTCACAGAATGTTCACAAAATATTTGTACATATTTAATATGCTGGTACAATCTAGAGGAGGGAATAACGAAAGATTCGTCTTCGTATATTAAAAAAAGATTGAAGAGATTAAAAATAAAAAAGAGGTGCGAAAGTGCAAGTTACTTTTGAAAATGTAAATATGGCATTTGATAAAAATACGGTTCTGGATAATATTAATTTTAATATTCCTGAAAATGAATTGGTTACTATTTTAGGGCCGAGTGGTTGTGGAAAATCGACGACACTCATGTTGATTTCAGGTTTAATCTTTCCGAGTGATGGAAAAATATATTTTGGTGATAAAGAAGTCACTAAAATGGATGCTGTGGATCGTAAAGTAGGAATGGTCTTTCAAAACTATGCTTTGTATCCACATTTGACAGTTTCGGAGAATATTCAATTCCCGCTCAAAATGGAAAAGATGAAGAAAAAAGAAAGACAAGCACGAGCGCTTGAGTTAGCAAAACTTGTCAAAATCGAAGATCAAATTGATAAAAAGCCTGGAGAACTATCAGGAGGTCAACAACAACGAGTAGCGATTGCACGAGCGTTGGCTAAAGAACCTTCTTTGCTGTTAATGGATGAACCTTTGTCGAACTTAGACGCTCGTTTAAGAATTGAAATGCGTGAAGAAATTCGTCGTATTCAACAAGAAACCGGGGTAACGACCGTATTTGTTACGCATGATCAAGAAGAAGCGTTGTCGATCTCCGATCATATTATGGTATTAAACGAAGGATATATTCAGCAATACAGTACACCTACAGATTTATATAACAATCCTGAGAATCTATTTGTCGCAAAATTCCTCGGAAATCCTATCATCAATGAATTAGCTATCGATGAAGCTTTAAATCTTTCTGCACTTCATATTGAAAAACAAGCGACTGCGAAAGCTAAAACAGTGGCGATACGCCCGGAAAACTTTTACGAAGTAGAAGATGAAAAAGAAGCTTTAATTACAGGGACTGTTCGCTTTGTGGAAGTTATTGGTAAAAATGTGACGGTTCACGTTGACACGGCTCTCGGTGATTTAGTCGCGACAGAATTAGGGTTCGTTCACGAGCAAGGCGATAAAATTATGCTAGGTGTTCACGAAGAAGATCTGTTGCTGTTTGACGAAGGTGGTCAAATAATTCAAAGAGGTGGCAATCATGCTTAAAAAGCCTACATGGAAAAGTACCTTACAATCCTTGCTTTATCTGCTGCCAGCTTTAATATTTATTGGCATCTTCAATATATACCCGATTTTTAAGTCATTAGCGATGAGTTTTTACGAAGACTATAATATTTTTACTGGCGAAGTGGGAGAATATGGCTTAGCAAACTTTATAAAAATTTTTAATGATCCTTCGTTTTTTACAGCCATTCGAAATACATTTATTTTTGTGTTAGGGGTTGTCCCCATCTCGATTGTCCTTTCACTTTTGATTGCGATTATGTTAAACCGCATTGAAATCTTATCGAGCTTTTTTCGTTCCGTTTATTTTTTACCTTTTGTGACGAGTACAGTAGCCATTTCGATTGTTTGGAACTGGCTTTACCATACCCGTTATGGTTTAATCAACTATTTTTTAGGGTTTATCGGGATTGAACCAATTGCTTGGCTCACCAACCCAGATTTTGCTTTACCTGCTTTAATTATTATGAGTATTTGGAAAGGGCTAGGCTATAATATTATTTTATTTTTAGTGGGTTTAAATAATATTGATAAGACCTATTATCAAGCGGCTCGCATTGATGGCGCGAGAAGTTGGCAGCAATTTGTCAATATTACTGTTCCATTGCTTAGCCCCTATATATTACTTGTAAGTATTATCGGTGTCATCAACAGTTTTAAAGTGTTTACTGAAGTTTATTCTTTATTTTCAGGGAGACCAGGGCCTGCTGGTTCAGCGCTTACAATGGTGTTTTATATTTATGAAAAATTCTATACAGAATACCAGTACGGCGTAGCCACAGCAGCGGGAATTGTATTATTCCTCATTATTCTTGTCTTTACACTTCTGCAACGTTGGATCAGCAAACGATTTATTTACAATTAAGAAAGGTGAGTCAAAGTGTCTCAACAACAAAAAAATAAACTTTCAAATGTTCTTATTTATATCTTATTAGCCTTTGGAGCGATTACGATGTTACTTCCTTTCTTCTGGATGATCTCGACATCGTTGAAAACAGCGGGTGAAGCTGTGGCTATGCCTCCGATTTGGCTTTCAAGCAATTTACAGACGGGCAATTATGAAGAAGCTTTACAGGCAGCTCCTTTCGGACGATACTTTTTAAACAGTATTATTGTAACTGCCATTTCGACTTCAGGTGAGCTCTTGACAACGATTTTAGCGGCTTTTGCGTTTGCACGTTTAGAATTTTATGGGAAGAATATTTTATTTGTTCTTCTTATTTCAACCATGATGGTTCCTGGTGAATTATTGACGATACCCAACTTCGTAACCTTGTCAGACTGGGGCTTAATTAATACGTATGCTTCATTATTCTTACCATTTTTAGCCAGTGTTTTTTCGATTTATATTTTAAAAGAAGCTTTTGAAGCTATTCCTGATGAAATTTATTATGCAGCAAAAGTGGATGGTTGTAGTGATTGGCGCTATTTGTGGACCGTGATGGTGCCTTTATCGAAATCCTCAATTGTCTCGATTGCCATTTTAGGAATTATTGGTAGTTGGAATTCATTTATGTGGCCACTTATTGTAACGACAGAGCAGACTATGCGTACATTACCGGTTGGTTTACAGGCTTTCACGACGGAAGCAGGTACGCAATATGAATTACTAATGGCTGCGTCTACAATCGTTGTTGTGCCGATGATTATTGTTTATATCTTCCTTCAAAAATATATTATTGAAGGTCTTGCCTCTGGTGGTAGCAAAGGTTAAGTATTGGTTTAAAATTTAAACAAAAAAATATAAGGGAGAGAGTCATACAATGAAATTGAAAAAGAAAGTTTTTGGTGGTTTAGCTTTATCTACTTCATTATTGTTAGCAGCATGTGGGAACGGTGAGACGACAACTGAAGAAGGAACAAATGATACAGCAGGAGAAACAACTACCGAAGAAACAGTAGAAATTACTTTCTGGCATGCGATGAATGGCCCGCATCAAGAAGCCATTACTAAATTGACCGATGAGTTTAACGAATCGCAAGACCAATACCAAGTCAATGAAGAGAACCAAGGCGATTACAATACGTTAAACCAATCCATTATCGCAGGGGGCGCTTCCCAAACTTTACCAACCATGTCACAATTGACACCTGGAGATGTTCCTAATTTAGCGAAGGATGGTCTTTTATTACCTTTAGATGCTATTCTAGAAGGTGAAGATGGTTTTACAGCGGATCAATTGGATAGTGTTTATGAAGGTTTTCTCCAAAGTTCTGTTTACGATAACCAAATGTATGCTGTCCCTTTTTCAAAATCAACTCGGGTCATGTATTATAATCAAGATTTACTCGATGAATATGATGTAGAAGTACCAGAAACTTGGGACGAAGTAATAGCTCTCGGCGAACAAATGGTAGTCGCAGATGATGAAGCTGTGGCGATGGGTCTAGAAAATAGTTATGAAATGGAATTCGAAACAATGGCTCGTCAAAATGGTTCGCCATTTATTACGGAAGATTTAGAAGTGGAAATTGACAGTCCTGAAAGTGTGGAAATGCTAGAATTTATCATGGAAATGATTGACGAAGGTTATGCTCGTACAGCAGGTGAAGATGGTTACTTCTCAGGGCCATTTGGACGCGGCGAGAGTGCTCTTTATATAGGTTCCTCTGCTGGACTTCCTCATATCGCACCCGTTGCGGAAGAAAATGGGGTTACTTGGTCAACCGCTGAAATCCCAACTATCAATGATGAAAAACTAACGATGTTTGCTGGAAATGATTTAGGCATTTTTGCTTCAGCTAGTGAAGAAGAACAACAAGCAGCGATTGCTTATATGGCTTTCTTATTACAACCAGAAAATACGGCACAATGGGCGATCGAATCAGGCTATGTACCGGTGACTGAAGCGGGTGTCAATACAGACGAGTATCAATCCTACCTCGAAGAAAATCCAGAAGCTGCTGCCGCTACGCTCGAATTAGAGTATGGTTTCTCTTCGCCAATTTTTGTTGGCCACGCAGAATACCGTAATAATCTTTTGGAAACATTAGAAGAAGTATTAATTAACGATTTAGATGAAGAAGAAGCATTAACACAATTAGATACAACAACCGAAGAGCTTATTTCAAATAATAATTAAAGATTAAGAAGTAGTAGAAGAGGAGATAAAAATGATGGTGGATTTTCAGTTTATGAGTGGTTTAAATACAATTGGTGGCAATATTATTGATATATGCTCCGAGCGGGGACGAGTTATTTTTGATTATGGAGAAATTCTAGATCCTACGACAGGATCCCTTCCTGATTTGAGTTCTCCGACTGAAAATACGGCCATATTTATTTCACATCTGCATATTGATCACATTGGTAGCTTAAAGTATGTACCAAAAGAAGTGCCTATTTATATGTCACAGGCGTCTTATATTTTATATCATCAGTTGGTTGAAGTTGGGGAAGAGTTCCCTATTGTAGCCAGTGTTTATCCGATAGCCTATCAGGAAACGATTGAAATAGGTGATATCCAAGTAATCGCCAAACAAAGTGATCACGATATAAGAGGGGCTTCTGCATTCTTTGTAGAAACCCCTGATGTGAAATTTGTTTACTCGGGTGATGTACGATTGACAGGTAACGATCCTGAATCTGTGGAGGAATGGCTGGAAGAAGCAAATAAGTTCCGGCCGGATCTTTTATTATTAGAAGGAACGACATTTAGTTTCGAAGAAGAACGTGAACATGTTCCAGAAAAAGCCTTGTACATATATTGGCAAGAATTGTTAAAAAACAATCCGCTAGATGTTATTTTTCTTAATCCCTATATTCGAGCGACAGAACGTTTACTTAACCTGTCCAAACAAGCAAAAGCGGTAGGGCGGGACATGGTTCTCGAACCACAATATGCTCAATTACTAAAAGAAATTGAAAATTATAACGATACTTATGTGTTACAAGAATTAGATGCGGAAGGACTTTTTAAAGATCGTTGGATCAACTTAGCAGCCATTCAAAAACAGCCTGCGCAGTATGTTGTGCAAAATAGTTTTGAAAATCGTTCGCTTATGGACCGATTTGATTCCGGGATCTACGGTCATAGCAATGGTGAACCGCTGGGAGATTATGACGAGCGGTACGAAAAATTATTAGAAACCATTGAAGCCAATCATTTTGTCCTTGAAAATTTAAATTCTGGCGGGCATGCGACTCAAGAAGACTTAATTAAAATTGCACAGACAGTTGATGCGAAAGTCACGATTCCGTGGCATAGTTTTAAACCGGAAGCTTTAGCCGAAGCCTTAACGCGCATGGGCATCGTGAGTATGTTACCAGAATTAGATGTTGTTTATTCTATTAATCGTTTAAATCAAGCAAGTTTAGGTGAAAATCAATGAAGTTAACAATCTTAGCAACAAGTGATATTCATGGTTATTTATATCCGACAGATTATTTAAATACAAACGATGAATTACCTTTTGGCCTATTTAAAGCGGCCTCTCTTTTAAAAAAGGAGAGAGAGGAGGCTGAAGGGGCGGTATTACTGATAGAAAATGGCGATTATATTCAAGGGTCTCCTTTAAGTCAATACGTCAAAGAAAATCAAAGAACCCCTAAAGAACTTGTCTCTGTGTTAAATGATATCGGTTATGATGTAGGTGTGCTTGGAAACCATGAGTTTAATTATGGCTTAGATTATTTAAAAGAGGGCATCGAATTTGCCAACCATCCTGTTTTGTCCGCCAATATCATCAAAGATGATGGAAGTTATTTGGCAGATGGTCCTATAAAAATAATTGAAAAAAAGGGAGTAAAAATAGGCATCCTAGGATTAACGACTCAATATATTCCCCATTGGGAACATCCTGAGAATATACCCGAATTAAACTTTCTTTCAGCTGTTGAAACGGCTAAAAAGTGGGTGCCGCAACTGCAAAAAGAAGCCGATCTGGTGATTGTCGCTTATCATGGAGGTTTTGAAGCCGATCTCACAACAGGCGAACCTACTGAGAGATTAACCGGAGAAAATGAAGCTTATCAATTAATCAAAGAGGTGCCAGGAATTGACGCCTTAATCACGGGGCATCAGCATCGAGAGATTGCGACAATTGTAGAGGGAGTGCCGGTGATTCAGCCCGGTTATCGTGGGGAAAATATCGGTAAAATTACTTTAGAATTTAAACGAGAAGCAAAAGAACTGCAAATCATTCACAAAGAGGCCGATTTACTTTCCGTCGCTGGAGCAGAACTCTCAAAAGAGTTTACGGAAAAACATCAACCTTTAGCCCGATCAGTGAATCAGTGGTTAGATCAAGTCATTGGATATACCTCGGGCGATATGCGGATCCAAAACGCACATCAAGCTCGTATGGTCGAACATCCCTATATCGAATTCATCAATCGTGTACAACTTTACTATGGCCAAGCGGATATTTCAGGGACGGCTTTATTTTCAGACACAGTCTCTGGTTACGGGAAAGAGATTACTGTGCGAGAGGTTATTTTAAACTATCCTTTTCCGAATACTTTAGCTGTGATTCAAGTATCGGGCAGTGAGTTGAAAGCTGCACTCGAACAATCGGCTGAATATTTTATATTAAATGCTGAGAATCAAATTGTTGTTCAGTCTAAATTTATAACGCCAAAACCGCAACCCTATAATTATGATATGTATGAAGGCATTGATTATACGATAGATGTTTCTCAACCAGTCGGCGAGCGAATTGTAAAGTTGCAATTCGAAAACAAAGATGTTCTGCCTGAGGATACCTTCGAATTAGTCACCAATCAGTATCGAGCAGTGGGTGGGGGCAATTTTTCCATGTTTGCCGATAAACCTTTTATTCGAGAAGTGAATGTATCGATGAGCGATTTGATCACGGAATACATTCAAGAAAAGAAAATCATTGAGGCAGAAGTGAACCATAACTTCCAAGTGATTTCTAAAAAATAATATTTATAATGCAGTGATCTTTGAATGAGTAAAGAAAGATGACTGCATTTTTTGTTCGCCCAGCATGGGCGAACTCTAACGGGTGCAAGTCCCGAATGCGAC
>CAJUOQ010000036.1 GCA_910588235.1 uncultured Atopostipes sp.
GACCCCTGCACATTTTGGTTGTATTACTTTGTTTAGTTTTCAAAGATCTATTCTTCACAGAAGCTTTCTTATAAATTTTATCGGCTTCATATGAGCTTTAATATTGTATAACGAATGGATTTAAATGTCAAGAGGTTTTTTCTTTTTTCTTAACTTTTCCAACTCGTTATTCAATGTCTGCTGCAAAACAGCGACAAGTAATATGATACCAATTTAACTCCTACTCGTCAAGGATATTTTGCAATTATTTTAAAAAGGTGAACTCTTATTTTCATTTTAGCACGTTTTTGGCGCTCTACTACAACATTCTTCCTTTTTAAAAAATTAAAAAAGTTATTCAATGAAAGATAGATTTCGACTCTACTCCTCATTAAATAACTTTTGAATAGTGCTTTTAGTCTTCTAGTTTATAAATGTCCTCAAGAGATTTCTCTTCGTACATTCCTTTTTCGGTTCCATAGTATTTATTGTAGCGCGCTTTGAATTTTTGAAAAGCATAAGTAACAAATACTTTAAGAATTGCATAAATCGGAACCCCTAAGATCATTCCAATTAAACCAAGCAATTCACTCATAATAAGTAGAATAAAGATAATCGTTACCGGATGAACGTTTAAAGAACGGCCTAAAACATTTGGCTCAACTAAGTCTCCTTCAATAAATTGAATAATCGCCCACACGATGGTTAGTTGGCCAACCATCCAAAAGGAATCCGTCAGAGCAATGACCGCTGCAGGGACAAAGGTTAAGGTTGGACCTAAATAAGGAATAAAGGACAAGATTCCTCCAGCAACTGCTAAAACACCATTATAATTTAATCCTATAAGGGAAAAACCAAGAAACATGAGCACACCATTTACAATTGCGATAATGATTTGCCCTTTAATATAACCTCCAACTTGTGTGTCAATCGCTCTTAAGATAGATGTAATATCTTTTCGACCACCTGGTGGGATTTTACCCATCAAGCCTTTCATAAATTGCGAACCGTCTTTTAATAAGAAAAATAAAATAATCGGAACCATTAATAAGATCACAAATACATTAGTAACACTTGAGATGATATTCCCAACACTAGAAAACCCTTCGGATAGATAATTCACAAAATTTGTTTCAATATTATCGAAATAACCTAATGCTTCATTAAGAGCATTCTGTTGATCGGCATTTTGTGAAATGTTATTAAAGATTTCTCTTATAAAATTTGTTAGATTCTCAAATAAAGTAGGAATTGATTGAACTAGATCACTAAACTGCTGTTGTAAAGTAGGAATTAACCATAAAATTAACAGCGTGAGTAAGCCGGCAAAGGCAACATAAATTCCAATAATTGCCCAAAGTCTTTTAATCTTTTTACTTTCAAGAAAATCTGCGAGGGGATTTATTAAGTAATAAAGTATAAATGAAAGGACTAATGGCGTGATCACTGTAGAGAGCACAGTGACTATTGGTCGTAAGATAAAATCGAGCTGTGAATATAATAGAACAATCGCGCCAATTAACAATAAGAGAACAAAAGTAAAGACTATATTATTACCGCCTAGAAACTTCATCCACTTTGTTTGTCTTTCCTTCATAAAACCACCCTAGCATCAGACATTATTGTTTCCTTAACTACTATATTTATAATACATGAAGAAAGCTGATGGCACAATCAATGCGCCATCAGCTTTCTCCTTTTTTATTCTTTTAAACGTTTCTTAAAGTTGGGAATAAGATAACGTCTCGAATCGATTGAGTATTTGTCAGTAGCATGACTAAACGGTCAATCCCAATTCCGAGCCCGCCTGTTGGTGGAAGTCCATATTCTAATGCCTCCACAAATTCTTCATCAATGCCGTGCGCTTCTTCATTTCCTTGATCACGTTCCGCTTGTTGAGATTCAAAACGTTCACGTTGATCAAAAGGATCATTTAACTCACTAAAGGCATTTCCATATTCATGGCCAGCAATAAAGAATTCAAAACGATCCGTAAATCGTGGATCTTCCTCATTTTTCTTGGCAAGAGGTGAGATCTCAATAGGATGACCATATACAAAGGTAGGTTGTCTTAATGAACTTTCAACAAATTCTTCAAAGAACTCATTAATCACATGACCAACCGTTGCATATTCTTCAATCGCTACATTATGTTCTTCTGCGAGTGCACGTGCCTCTTCATTAGACATGTGCTCCCAGAAATCAACACCTGTTTTTTCTTTAATTAAATCGACCATATGACGTCGTGCCCATTCGCCACCTAATTCAATTTCTTCCTCGCCATAAGTAATGGTTGTTGTACCATTGACTTCTTCAGCTACATGTTGAATTAAGTCTTCGACAAGATCCATAACATCCCAGTAATCATGATACGCCGTATATAATTCAAGCATGGTAAACTCTGGATTATGTGTAGTGTCGATTCCTTCGTTACGGAAGACTCGTCCGATTTCAAACACTTTTTCCATGCCACCAATGACTAAACGTTTCAAATGAAGTTCTAAGGCAATTCGAACATATAACTCCATATCTAAAGCGTTATGGTGCGTAATGAATGGGCGAGCTGCTGCCCCACCAGGAATATTGTGTAAAGTAGGTGTTTCAACTTCAATATAACCTTCATCCGTAAGATATTTACGAATTTCTTGAAGAATCTTACTACGTTTTACAAAACGCTCCATACTTTCTTCGTTTGTAATTAAGTCTAAGTAACGTTTACGATATTTTGTTTCAACATCACTTAGCCCATAATATTGATCGGGTAATGGGCGTAATGATTTTGTTAGGAACGTTACATCATCAGCGCGGACAGTCAATTCTCCCGTGTTTGTTTTCATTAACACGCCTTCAACACCAATAAAGTCTCCTAAATCGGCATCTTGGAAAATTTCATATTGTTCCTCGCCTACTGCATCTAAACGAACATAAATTTGAATAGAACCTTTGCGATCTTTTAAGTTAGCAAAACTTGCTTTTCCGCTTCCACGTTTTGCCATCAAACGACCGCTGATTTGTGCTGGTATTTCTTTTTCTTGTAAATCTTCTTTTGAAAATTCGTCGTATTCTTCAAGTAAATCCGACGATAAATTTTTCTGCTCGTAGCGATCTCCAAAAGGATCGACGCCTTTTTCTCTAAGTTCGGCCATTTTTTCACGGCGAACGATCATTTGATCGTTTAGATCTTCAATATGTTCATTATCTTTAACCATACTTGTCGGCTTCCTTTCTTTTTATACTTACAATAATAGTAACAGTGCTTTTTTATTTATTTCATTCCTTAATTGATTCATTAAGGTCGAGTGGATTTATTTCATAAAATCAATCAATTAACATAGTATCATATTTTGCGATTCTCTGAAAGCTTTTAATAACAAGTTTCAAATAATGGTATACAATTTTTAGGGGCTAAAATGAATACGCAAATAAAAAATTACTTGCTTGAACTCCCTTTGGAATATGTTATAATTCCTACATGTAGTATAAAATTTATAAAAAACAATTAAATAACACAAAATATAGTATCTCAAGTAAATGGTGGCATTTCGATGTCTTAAAAGGGAAGCCAGTTAAAAGCTGACGCTGCCCCCGCAACTGTATGTGTGGACGAATTAACAATCCACTGTATCAAGGTTTCTGTCAAGAAACGATATGGGAAGGGTTATAGTAGGACGAAGCACAAGCCAGGAGACCTGCCAGTACTTGTAGTTTCTATTTTTCGGGGATGAAAAAGAAGAAACGATAGAACTGCTTTATATTGACTTTCTGTCGTTTTCTAACCGTTCATCCAAAATGAACGGTTTTTTTGTTGCTTAAAGGAGGAAATTTAAAAGAACGATATACTACTCCCCTTTATGATTGAGAGACATAAAAAAATAATTGGAGGAATAAAAATGACTATTACAGTTTATTCAAAAAGCGGTTGTCCCGAATGCGTCTTTACTAAAAAATTCTTAGAAGCAGAAAATGTTCCTTATATAGAAAAAAGAGTTGATAAAAATGAGGACTATTTAGAGGAGGTTACTCTTTTAGGTTATCGCTCTCTGCCAGTTATAAAAGTTGATGAAGATGAAACTTTCACAGGCTATCGGCCAGAAAAGCTAGAAAATCTGGTGCTTGCATGGCAAAGATAGTCTACTACTCTCAAACAGGACAAACCAGAAAATTTGTAGAAAAAATTAAAAATATTGAGAGCCTTGAAATTACACCGGATCATTTTGAAATTGAAATGGCAGAAGCTTTTATCTTAGTCATGCCTTCTTATGAAACAAACGTCCATCCAATTGTGATCGATACCGCTGCTGATTTTTTGGAAACAGCAGATAATCTTTCATATTGTAAAGGTTTATTTGGATGTGGTAACCGAAACTTTGCAGAATTGTTTTGTATAACAGCTAGAACACTTGCTGAAGAATATGACATACCCCTTCTGCATACACTCGAATTTCAAGGGTCCCCTTTAGATGTTCAAAAAATGGAAGAGGAGTTGTTACAAATTGACCACAATCACTAAGAAAGCTGTCGAAAAACCAGAAGATATTACTTATTTTAAGTTAAACAACATGGTAAACATTCCGACTGAAAACAATGAGATTCAACTAGATAAAGATAAAGAAGCGGTACGAGCGTACTTTTTAGAAAATATCAATCCGAATACTGTCTTCTTTTATACATTAGAAGAAAAAATTGATTACTTAATCGAAAATGATTATATAGAAGAAACGTTTATTCAAAAATATGATTTTTCATTTATAAAAAAATTGTTCCAATTTTTATATGATCAAAAATTCCGTTTCAACAGTTTCATGGGCGCTTATAAATTTTATAACCAATATGCCCTAAAAACAAATGACGGTCGTAAGTTTTTAGAAAGATATGAAGACCGCATTGGCTTTGTCTCCCTCTATCTAGCGGATGGGGATGAAAAGCTCGCTTGGAATATCGCAAAAGAACATATAAACCAACGACTACAACTCGCAACACCAACTTTTTTAAATGCGGGTAAAAAAGCTCGCGGGGAGCTTGTTAGTTGTTTCCTACTCGATGTGCAAGACAATATGGAAGCTATTGGGCGTTCGATTAACTCTGCACTTCAATTGTCCAAACGCGGTGGCGGCGTCGGGATTAATTTAAGTAACTTGCGTGAAGCAGGAGCTCCGATTAAAAAAATCGCGAATGCAGGCTCAGGTGTTGTTCCTGTAATGAAAATTTTTGAGGATAGTTTTAGTTATGCCAATCAATTAGGCCAACGAAACGGTGCCGGTGCTGTTTACTTAAACGTGTTTCATCCAGATATTTACGAGTTCTTATCCACCAAGAAAGAAAATGCGGATGAAAAAGTACGCGTTAAAACACTCTCTTTAGGATTAGTCATGCCGGATAAATATTATGAACTACTAAAAACAAATGAACCGATGTATTTATTTAGTCCTTATGATGTTGAAAGAATTTATGGTGAGCCTTTTGCTTATATTGACATAACAGAAAAATATGATGAAATGGTTCAAAATGAGGACATCAAAAAATATCAAATCAATGCGCGGGAATTAGAACAAGAGATTTCAAGATTACAGCAAGAGTCAGGCTACCCTTATATTGTAAATGTGGACACAGCCAATCGCGAAAACCCTATTTATGGTCGAATTGTCATGAGTAACTTATGTAGTGAAATTTTACAAGTGCAATCCCCTTCTGAACTCAATGAAGATCTATCCTTTAAAGAAGTGGGTCATGATATCAGCTGTAACTTAGGCTCTACGAATATCACAGAAATGCTTCAATCTGCTGATTTCGAAGCATCGATTGAAACAGCCATTCGTGCGCTGTCAGCGGTCTCTGACATGACAAATATTCAAGCTGTACCGACCGTTGAAAAAGGAAACAAAGCCTATAACTCCATCGGATTGGGAGCAATGGGTCTTCACACCGCTTTAGCTGTGAATCATATTCATTATGGTTCTAAAGAAGCTTTAGAATTTACGGACGCTTACTTCCGAGCTCTCCGCTTCTATGCTTTAAAAGCTAGTCATCAAATTGCGAAAGAAAAAGGAACCACATTCTTTGAATTTGAAAAATCAGCTTATGCAGATGGCTCTTACTTAAATCGAAAATATATTAATCAACCAGAATTTTCATTTGAATCTGAAAAAGTACAAGCTATTTTCGAAAATGTAACAATGCCAACCATTAATGATTGGAAAGAGTTAAACGAGGATATTATGACAGATGGTTTATATAATGCTTATTTATTAGCGATCGCTCCTACTGGCAGTATCTCTTATATTAATGAAGCATCCAGTTCACTCCATCCAGTCATTAACTTAATTGAAAATAGACAAGAAGAGAATATTGGATCGATTTACTATCCAGCCCCTCATTTAGATAATGAGACGATTCATTATTATAAATCAGCTTATGATACCGATATGCGGGATGTTATTGATACTTATGCCACAGCTCAAGCGCATATCGACCAAGGAATGAGTTTAACTTTATTTATGCGTTCTGTTATTCCTGAAGGTTTATATGAATGGAAAAATGGGAAGTCACCAAACATGACCACAAGAGACTTAAATAAACTACGGAACTATGCTTGGTCAAAAGGGATTAAATCCATTTATTATGTGCGTACGCATACAGGTGATGACTCGATAGAGATTGGTGTCAATGAATGTGAAAGCTGCGTTATTTAAAAAGAGATCGAAGGAGAAAAGATGAATACATGACGAAAAGATATTTTAATCAAATTATACAGGGAGACGAAACAAATCATGCGGTCGATTATTATAAATCGATTGACTGGAATCAAATTGAGGATGGCTTAGATAAAGCGACTTGGGAGAAATTAACCAGTCAGTTCTGGCTCGATACGCGTATTCCCGTCAGTAATGACCGGAACGATTGGCGCATGCTGTCTCCAGAAGAACAAGATGTAGTCAACAAAGCTTTTGTGGGCTTAACGTTACTCGACACGCTTCAATCAGAGGAAGGCGCAAATGTTATGCGGAATGACGTAAGAACTCAACATGAAGAAGCGGTCTTAAATAATATTTTGTTTATGGAGTCGGTTCACGCAAAATCTTATTCAACCATCTTTATTTCTTTAAATACTTCCAATGAGATTGATAAAATTTTTAAATGGGGAAACAATAATGAAACTATTCAGTATAAAGCTAAACGGATCAATGAAGTTTACCAAAACGGAACACCTTTGCAGAAAAAAGTAGCCAGTGTCTTTTTAGAATCCTTCTTATTCTATAGTGGTTTCTATGCCCCTCTTTGGTATTTGGGAAACAACAAGTTAGAAAATGTTGCTGAAATTATTAAATTAATTATTCGTGATGAATCTGTTCACGGCACTTATCTCGGTTATAAGTTCCAGCTTGGATTCAATGAATTGCCCGAAGACGAGGCCAATGAATTAAAAGATTGGATGTATGAATTGTTATTTGATTTGATGCAAAATGAAGAGAAATTTACAGCAGAAGTCTATGATCAAATTGGTTGGACTCAAGATGTCAAAACGTTTATCCAGTACAATGCCAACAAAGCGCTGCAGAACTTAGGTTTCGAACCTTTTTATAAAGAAGGAACTGCAGAGAATGTAAATCCGATTGTCATGAACGGTATTTCAACTGAATCTTCCAATCACGATTTCTTCTCACAAGTCGGCAACAGCTACTTAATGGGCGAATCAGAAGCGATGGAAGAAGACGATTATGATTTTTAAATAAATGTTTAAAAAATAGCTTTTAAATATTAAATCCTATAAAAACAGGAGGAGGTTCAATGAACCCCCTCCTGTTTTTTTATTTGGCTTCTGTTTTTAATTCTTCGAGCTCTTCTGCTGTAAACTGATATTTATTTCCACAAAAATGGCAAACAGCCTCTGCGCCCTGATCTTCATCAATCATTTGTTGGATTTCATTTTTACCAAGTGACGTAATTGCTCTCGTGAAACGTTCTTTCGAACAATCGCACTTAAAGGAGACCGGCATTTCCTCTAATATTTTATAGTCCTCTTTCCCTACTAACTGGCCCAATAAGTTTTCTAAGTCTCTATTTTGATCCAGCATTTCTGAAACTTGGGGAAGCTTTTTAAGCGTTTCTTCCAACTGGTCAAGAGTTTCTTCACTTGCTCCAGGGAGGACTTGAATCATAAAACCACCAGCGACCTGCACAGTTTCATCTGGATTTACGATGACAGATAAACCAAAGGAAGAAGGCGTTTGTTCAGAAACAGCCATATAATACGTAAAGTCTTCAGCAAGTTCACCACTTACTAACGGAACTTGGCCTATAAAGGGATTTTTTAATCCTAAGTCTTTGGAAACGGTCAATCCGCCTTCAGTCCCCACCGCTCCTTTTACATCCAATTTTCCTTGATCATTTAACTCTAAAGCAACTTTTGGATTATGCACATATCCTTTGATCTCACCATACATATTCCCATCGACAATGATATAGCCTAGTGGTCCGTCTCCTTGGATACGAACGGTTAGTTTATCTTGTTCATTTTTTAAAGTGGCTGAAAGTAAAGTCGTCCCAATCATGGCACGTCCGAGAGCAGCTGTAGCGGTATTCCAAGAATCATGACGTTCTCTTGCTTCTTCGACCATCTCTGTCGCATCGACTACATACACTCGTATTTCATTATTGTAAGCTAGAGCTTTTATTAAGGAATCTGACATGTTATTCACTCTTTCATTATTCATTCTTTTATCCGTTAAAAAAGAGGATCGCGCATAGACGCATCCTCTTTTTAAAAACAATTTTAACTTTTTATCAACTTACCGACAATTAATTTGTCTCATCGTCGTTCGTTTCATTTTGTTCATCGTCTGCTTCTGCGTCTTCATCTTCAGAAGCTTCTTGTTCTTCTTTTAGTTTTTCGACGTCAACATCTTCTGGCTCTTTTTCCGTTTTTGTTTCGTCTTCAGATTCTTCTGAATCTTCGGAATCAGATAAGCCAATTGTTTTACGTCCAGTCACTTGTTCTTCGTGTTGTTCTTCCATTGCTTTCACACGTTCTTCGTGAGCTTTTTTAACCTCATCGTAAGAAGTTCCGGCTGTTTCGTCTTCCTCTTCTTCGCGAGGATATTCAGTTCGCTCAGGATCGCGTGAAGGCATAACACCCTCTTCAAACAAGCTCTTGATTTCAAGTTCATTCAGCGTTTCATATTCGAGTAAGTGCTCAGCAATAAGTTTTAATTGCGGTCCATGCTCTTTAATGATATCTGACGCTTGTTCGTGTCCTTCGTTTATAATACGTAGAACTTCTTCGTCAATTTCAGAAGCTACTCGTTCAGAGTACCCTTTCGATTGACCATAGTCTCTACCTAAGAAGACTTGACCTTGGCCACCATCTTCGTATTGAACAGGACCAAGTTTATTACTCATTCCATATTCAGTTACCATTGAACGAGCAAGTTGTGTCGCTTGCTGGAAGTCATTAGAAGCTCCACTTGATTGTGTACCGAAGAAGATCTCTTCCGCTGCACGACCACCTAATAGACCAACAATTTGTTCCGTTAAGTCTTTTTCGGTCATGAGGTAACGGTCTTCTTTTGGAAGCATAATCGCATAACCACCCGCGCGACCACGAGGTACAATCGTTACTTTATGAACAATTCTCGCATCACTTAAAACGAGACCCGCAATGGTATGTCCTGCCTCATGGTAAGCCACCATTTTACGTTCCGTTTCATTCATAATACGATCTTTCTTCGCTGGACCTGCAATGACACGGTCATGTGCCTCATCCATATCGATCGGTTCAATAATTGTACTGTCTCGACGAGCAGCGATTAATGCTGCTTCGTTTAGTAAGTTTTCTAAATCTGCTCCTGAGAATCCTGGTGTCTGACGAGCAATTAACTTCAAGTTCACTTCATCTGAAAGTGGTTTGTTTCTTGCATGAACTTTCAGGATAGCTTCTCGTCCTTTAACATCTGGACGGCCCACTAAAATACGACGGTCAAAACGACCAGGACGTAATAAAGCTGGATCTAAAACATCTGAACGGTTAGTAGCAGCCATCACAATGACCCCTTCATTTCCTTCGAAACCATCCATCTCAGTTAGTAACTGGTTCAGTGTTTGTTCACGTTCATCATGTCCTCCACCCATGCCGGCACCACGTTGACGTCCGACAGCATCAATCTCATCAATAAAGATGATCGATGGAGAATTTTTCTTCGCATTTTCGAATAAATCACGAACACGGCTTGCACCTACACCTACAAACATCTCAACGAATTCTGACCCTGAGATACTGTAGAATGGTACACCTGACTCACCGGCAACGGCTCTTGCAAGTAATGTCTTACCAGTTCCTGGAGGTCCTTCTAAAAGGACACCAGCTGGAATACGCGCTCCTAATTGGTTAAATCTTCTAGGATCTTTTAAGAATTCAACAATTTCTACTAGTTCTTGTTTTTCTTCATCTGCCCCGGCCACATCAGCAAAACGGACATTACTAGTTTCAGCATCTGCTTCTTTGGCTTGTGACTTCCCGAAGTTCATTACTCCGCGGCCACCGCCACCACCAGCGCCTCCTTGTCCCGCTTGTTTCATCATGTAATAAATAAAACCACCCATAATGATAAACGGTAGGAAAGTAATTAATAAGCTTGTCCAAATCCCCGTGGTAGGTTCTTCTTCTGCATGCATGGGGACATCATTGGTTTTTGTTAATTCATAAACATCATTAACAACAGAGTCGTTCATCAACATTAAAGTTGTAAAACTCTCTGATGAATCTTCTTGTCGGCTTCCAAAAATTGGAAGGTTACTTTCATCATCTGAACCTGTTTCTAATTCTTGGCCTTCACGAAAAGTACCGCTTATTTCATAAACGCCACCTACAGGTTGAATTGAATACTGTTCTACACGGTCGTCTTCTAAATATTGAACGAACTCAGTGGTACTTACAGACTCTGTACTCTCTGGCCCTGTATTATTAGTAAATAATTGGATTAACCCAATTAGCCCAATAAACACAATTATATAGAAGAGACTGCTATTTAAAAAATTTCTTCTCTTCATTTCATCCTCCGTAACTAATTGCAATCGATTATTTGTTTAAAAGCAATATTTAAAACTATCTATTTCTCTTTGATTAAAATTGGATTAGACAAATTAACCCTCTAGATATACTATCATACTAACCCAACGAACTCTATGAATATTATTTGACTTTTTTAGAAAAAAAGACAAGGAAGAGTCGTTAAATATAAACTTCTTCTTTTAAAACGCCTACGTAAGGTAAGTTACGATAGTTTCCATGATAGTCCAACCCATATCCTACAACAAATTCATCCGGAACTTCAAAACATTTCCAGTCTACTTTTAAATCATCTACTCTACCAGAAGGTTTGTCTAATAAAGTAACAATCTTAACTGAAGCAGCTTCGCGATTCTTAAACATATTTTGTAAGTATCTTAAAGTGCGTCCTGTGTCAATAATATCTTCAACAATTAACACATGACGTCCTTCGACGGACATATCTAAATCTTTTACAATTTTTACTTCTCCCGAGGAGGTCAAGCCAGTTCCATAACTTGAAACGTCCATCATATCATATTCTAATAAAATAGGCGTTGCTTTAATTAAATCGGCCATAAAAGGAAGAGCCCCTTTTAAAACACCTACAATAATAGGATTTTTATCTTTATATTCTTCAGCTAAAACTGTGCCGAGTTCGGCAATTTTTTCTTTAATTTCTTCTTCAGAAACCAAAACCTTTTCAATATTTTGATCCATATCCATTTTGAGTACTCCTCTTAATTATTTTAGGTCGTTAATTTTTTATACTTCAAGATATAGGTTAGTTTATCAGTTTTTTGTTCACTTAACAACTGCATTTGCCGGTAGGAAATCAACCAAAGGATCTGTCCTTTAGCATCTTCAACTAACCATGCCTGATCTCTTTCATTTAGAGGAACTTTTTCATCAATAAAAATGTCCTTGATCTTTTTAGTCCCTGCTAGCCCCCTGTAAGTCATTCGATCCCCAGGCTGACGATGCCGAACGGTCAGAGGAAATGCTACTTTATTTGCGGAGAAGACAAAAGTATCGATCACGTCCTCTTCTAACTCTTCACTTTCAGTTGTAAATAAGCCAATCGCTTCTGTTTCTGATAATTGCACCCACTGATCCAACTCTTCTATTAAATAACGATCCATTGCCATCGAAGAATGGTCTCTTTCTTTTTTAGAAAATATGACTTCATGATAAGTCTTTTTGACGACAAAATTTTCAAGTAAATCCAGTTGCGTATTGACTGCTCCCGACCGCAACCAATCGCGGACAATTTCAATATAATTTGTTTTATAAGAGATCTCTGACTCCGCATAGAGGGTCTCCAACACTTTCTGTAAAAGAGCTCGTTGCATCGCTTCACTGTGCTCAAAGAAAGCTTGGTGTTTGAATGAAAGCTGCCCTTGCTCTTTTTTGACAAGCTTTGTAAAAGCTTCTTCGATCGGGTAAGCGGCAATTTCTAGAAGATCTTGTAAATCTTCCGCAAACTGTTCAATATGCTCTGTAAATTTCGCATTCTCTTCTTTAAACAAAGGAATAATTTTATTTCTAAAGCGATTTCGGCTGTAAGCCAAACCTTGATTCGACTCATCTTCAAAATACATTAAATGATGCTGATGAGCAAAAGCATAAATTTCAGTTTTAGAGAAAGGTAATAAAGGTCGAATCAATAGCCCTCCTGCAAAAGCTTGCGTTAACTGAATACCAGTCAGTTGCTCTAAGGTGCTTCCGCGGGTTAATTTCATCAAAATGGTTTCTACTTGGTCATCTTGATGGTGAGCAGTCATTAAAACGTTCGCGCCCGTTTTTCCCATCACTTCTTTAAAGAAGGCGTATCGCATCTCGCGCGCCGCTTCTTCGACTCCACTAGTGGGTTGCTTGCTTTTTTCCCACACATATAAATAAAAGGGAACATCATATTCTTCTGCTAATTGCTCAACAAAAGACGCTTCCTTACTTGCTTCAGGTCGAAGTTGATGATTAATATGTGCGATTGATACTTTTGGGCGTTTTGTTTTAGGGATTTTTTGCATTAAATGAAAAAGGACAATGGAATCCACCCCACCAGAGACCGCCAAAAGAACATGTTGCTTCGGGTTAAGTAGATTATTTTTCTGAAGAATATTATTGAAGTCTGGAATCATTTGCATCCATTCACCACCTCATCAGTATAATAGAAAAGTGCATGTTTTAAAACTATTTATCAGTTCTCTTGTTTCTACCTATTCTAACAAATAACTAAAAAAAGAAGGCAGGGGATCTCCTGCCTTTTAAGTAGAATTTATTTAACGTGTGTTTAGCTGCGACGTCCACCGCGGCCTCCGCGTTTATTTTCAGTATTTTTACGTAGTGAAGATAAACGTGACTCACTATCTTTTAAGAAGTCATCCATTAAAGAATCGAAATCTTTATTTGATTTTTGTTTTGGTCGGTTATTGCTCGGGCGTCTTTTGCTTGGAGCTTTTTTCTGCTCTTCTTTTTGTTTCGCTTCTTGTTCTTTATCGCGCATGGAGAGTGCAATCTTTCCATCATCTCCAATTGAAAGAACTTTTACCGTAACAATTTGACCGATGCTCAATTCGTCGTTAATATCTTCTACGAATTTATCAGAAACTTCACTAATATGAACAAGTCCTGTTTTGTTATCTCCTAAATCAATAAACGCACCAAATTTTGCTAAACCAGTAATTTTACCTTCTACCTTTTTGCCAACTTCAAGTGACATTAAATCATTTCTCCTCCTATGAGTTTGAAACTATTATAACATGTTATTTTATAATATGTTTAAAAAATTAATATTTTTTGAAAAAAATATGAAAATTTTCCAAGACAAAAAACGTGTTACTTCTCATTTTTTTATAAGCAACACGTTTATTCGTTATGGATCAGTTGTTTTATGTAAATTATTTCTCTTTTTTCCCATCTTATTCTGCTTCATTCTCTTCTTCTGTATTTGTTTCTTCCGCATCAACTTCTTCTTCTTCCGGGAGGTTAATTAAAACTTCGTCAGATTTTGAAAGATTCAGTTCTTGGCGTGCTAACTTTGCCACATATTCTTCATCTTCTAACAAACCGACTTGGTATTCTAACGCCTGTCTTTCTTCTTCAAGCTCTTCTAAATTATTCGCCGCTTGAGCATGTAACTGATTAAATTCGTCTGTACTTTCTTTATTGTTCAGTAATGGAAAGCCTGTAATTCCAATTAAAACCAACCCAACCGCAAGAATAATCCCTGTACGTATCCGTACAAATTTCTTTCTTTTGTTTTTACGAATATTATCCAGCGTTTTATCAACGGAATATTTATTTAAATGGGTGATGTTCTTTTTATTTTTGTTTTCCAAAACACTCAACCCCTAGTCAATTAGTGTACACATAGTATAGCAAGCTTTAGTAGATTTGAAAACAGTTTCCCTAAAAAACTTAAAAAGTATTTCATTTGTACCAAACCTCTTCTTTTTATGTGCTCCATTCATCATAAAATAACGTCTCTACTAAAAGAACAGGAAGGAATTTCCGCCCTATCTCGCCCTGCTTCAAAGAAGAATAAAAAGCACCTACTATGGAAGCTAGGTGCTTAGATAAGGTAACCGCCAAACTATTTCTATATGTATTAGTTCAGTGCATCTCTCAACTTCGTCCTACATCGATAAATAGCCGTTTGTACTTGTTTTGTTTTAAGATCTGATTTTTCTGCGATTTTTTCTGGCGATTGACCATTAAGAAAAAGTAAAAAAACATCTTTTTCAAAAGGAGATAATTCTACTAAGTAATCAGCGAAAGTTTCTTTCGCAAGCATAGCATCTTCAGGATGAGACATAATAGAGGCAGTTCCTTTGACATGGACTCCAGCCTTTTCTGCTAGATTGTCTAAGGAGGATGTTTTTGAATTTGCTTTTCTTTTTTGTGCTTCTTGTTTTCTCAACAAATGTTTAAAATGATTGGACAGTTGCATATAAAAATATGTCGGAAATCGAACACCTCTTCTATAATCATATTTTTTCGCTGCAATCACTAACACTTTCCGAGCTTCTTGGATGAGATCATCGCGACTATAATTTTCTATGAAATACTTATTAACGAGAATAGAGATTATAGGTTTACACCGTTCTAATAATCGTTCAAATAAGTCAAAATCAATACATTGAATCAACATGACTAAAATTTCCAGTTCATTGTCATTTTGTTCTTTATCTTTCATTTTATTTCCCTCGTTTCCCTCCCATATAAATAAGTTTGAAAGCGGTTAACCTCATTACTTTAACCATACCATAAATTTTCCGGGATTAGGGGATTTATCGTAAACTTTGTGTAAATATTCACTTTCTTTAAAGTTTTTTAGGTTAACCTTCCAGTTCTCTCATATATTTTCGCAATAAAGCTTCTTGCTCTTCGCTGAGCGCTGTATTTCTTCTGATATTTTTAAAATTATAATCTTGAGTGTCGATGCGGATTTTATCTTTCGTGTGATTCAGCTCTTTATATAAATCTCGAGCCGATTTCCTAGAGGCGCCTCTTTGAAAAATTAACCATTGTTCCGCGAGATCAGAGGTTGCGACGACGACATTTGTTGTAAATAAATTTTCGTGGCCGACTGCTTTTTCTATATAACTATCTGCTGTTTCGTCTTCTTTTGTAAAAATAACGGTTAAATGATACCGATTATATTGTTTTTGAATCCCCGGAACAAATTGCGCATCAAAAACAACTCGAATTTCTATCTCTTCATACTTCGCATATTCACTGAGTTCATGCAACAAAATATCTCGGGCAGCCGCCATATCGTCTTGCCTTTGTAATTTGACTAAATGGGGCCAAGCTCCAATCATATTATAGCCGTCCACATATAATAGTTCTTTCTTCACTTAGAGACCTCCTCTCTTGTCTGGACATGTATAGCCTATTTTACCATAAACAAAATATTATTCCTTTGAATAGAATAAAAAATGAGCAAGGGTCTCAAAAGACCTCACTCATTTTTTATGGATAGTTCCATTTGAAAAGCAGACCTGCCTTGTCCTTTCAATAAATGCTCTGAAATTTTATTTTTCTATCTGTTTTCTAAAAATACTCTATTGTTTATCGTTAGTCTGTCATATCTCTTCGTTTAAAACCGATCAACCCTAAGAACATTAACCCCAATGCAAGCCCTGTTGTTACAAGGGCAACTTGCCAGCTGAAATCATCTTGGGGAAGTTGCGGCGTGTGATGAAATACAGATAAGGTCTGCGCCCATGCTGGTAAATCGATGAAGTCGGCAAAGTATAACACAATAAAAGCAAAACCTAAATATCCCCACGCAACGCTTGTTAACTTCGGTAACCAGCCATAGAGCAAAACAACGATCCCCAAGCTAAACCAAATCGCTGGAAAGTAAGCGGTCCCTGCTTTTAAAATATTCTGCATCGAAAAATCAAAATCCATAGCAGCAGCGGCTCCGCCAATAGCCAAGAGTTGAGCGAATTGCATCATAAGACTAGTTAATAAACTGAGACCTAAAAACGTAAATAATATATTCGTTCTAGAATAAACGCCAGTGAGGGTTTTTTCTGTGCGACCTTTTGTCTCTTCGCCTTTCAAACTTAAAAAGGTTTGAAGCACAGGAATGGTCGCAAAGATCGACAGTAACCCAATAATCATCCCTAGAAATTGTTCCGCCATATCCATACCTGCCGTTGCGCCGATGATTTGTTCAATTACTTCATTATCGCCAATTAAACCTTCTACATCTCCAATAACGGAACCATAGGTAATACCAAGCAATAGCATCGCGACTGTCCATACAATCAACGTTGTTTTTAATAAATGCAACGCTAATCCAGTCGGTGTCTTTAGGAAAGAAGAAGCCTGCCGTTTCCCCGCTTTTTCAGGGAACAAGCCCGCTCCCATATCCCGTTTTTGTTGTAAGAAGAAGGCGAAAATAAGCACTAGAATTGTCACAAAGCCTAATAAAAATAAAGGCCACCAATTATTTTCTACAAAAGGCTCGGTCCGGTAAAGAAGACCTAGAGGTGAAAGCCAACTCAACCATTCATAGCCCGAATCTCCTATTGTTCTTAAAATATAAGAAACTCCTAGCAGACCAAAGGAAATCATCATGGTATTGCGACTGCTCGTCGTAAATTGCCCCATCAGTAAAGCAACTGCACCGAAAAATATCCCGATCATTCCATAGATCGCTCCGGTAAGGAGTGCTCCTTCTAAACTGATACTCTGATCTCCAAAAACATAAAGAATCGCAGCGGATACGCCACCAATGAGTACATTCGTTAAAATTAGTAATAGAAGACTTACGGTCGTATGCGAAAGACGACCAATAGGAAAAGAGCGTAAAAGTTCTAAAATACCTTCTTCTTCATCCACTTTAGTATTGGAAACGACGAGTAAAATAGACATAATCGCGAAAAGACAAAGAGCAATAATCGTCATCGTATGAGAATACATGGCTCCAATTGTGTAATTGTCAAAACCTATCATAGGTCCTAGCAGAGCTTCCATCGCTGGATTTGTCATAATCATGGCCATCATCTCACGCTCACCTGCATCACTGTATAACTCAACGTAAGCAACGATCCCAATAGCCACTAATGACACTAAGCCAAGCAGCCAAGCAAAGATTTTCAGCCAATCTCTTTTCAGTGAAAAAGAAAATAATCTACTTGTTTGTACGAATTGATCCTTCATCATTTCACACCCTCCTCCGCCTCGTAGTGACGCATAAAGAGATCTTCTAATTTTGGCGGAGCACTTTCAAATTTAATCACATGATAAGGCTGTAAAAAGGATAATAAGTCATTCATATGCTCACTATCCAACTGAAAAACGACCTCATCCTGTTCATAAGCGACATCATGAGCCCAAGATTGCTCAGATAGTTGTGAGAGATTTTCGGTCGTTTTTAACGTAATCTGGGTTCGAGTCAGGTGGCGCATCTCTTCCAAGGAGCCAAATTCGACAATTTCACCTTGGCGAATAATTGCGACTTGATCACATAGTCTTTCAACTTCCGAAAGAATATGACTCGATAAAAGAATACTTGCCCCTCGTTCTTTAGCCTCTTCTACACATTCTTGAAAGACGCGTTCTTGCAAGGGGTCCAAGCCAGAGGTCGGCTCGTCTAATAAATATAAATCAGCGTCAGCTGCAAAAGCAGCAATCAAAGCTACTTTCTGTCGATTCCCTTTTGAATAGGCGCGTGCTTTTTTCGTCGGATCAAAATCAAAACGACGAATCAATTCTTCTTTTCGCGCTTCATCAACAGTTGCCCCTCTAAAACTTAAAAACAAATCTATAATTTCTCCGCCTGTTAAATTCGGCCACAAATTAACATCTCCTGGGACATAAGCTACTCGTTCGTGGATCGAAACGGCATCCCCCCAGACATCTTCGCCAAAAATTTGAGCCGTTCCTGCATTTGCTTGCAATAACCCTAACAAAATGCGGATTGTCGTTGATTTCCCAGCACCATTTGGACCAATAAAGCCCAGCACCTCTCCTTTATTTAAAGAAAAAGATATCTTGTCTAAAGCTTTAAAATCACCAAATTTTTTCGTCACATCATTTATTTCAAGTACTTTCGTCATTCTTTCCCTCCGATAATAAAGATATATGTTTCTTTTTATAAAAGGCTGTTTGTAGAATATGCATATACTCATAAAATTCTGCATAATACGCTGCAATTTCCTGTTTTGAAAAGTGATTACTTGTTTTTTTCTGTACACGCTGTTCTAAATCCAAACGATAGCCTTCAATGGCCCAGTAAATTAACTGTACGGCTTTTGGAGCGGGCGTTTCCTCTTTAAATTTTGAATAATCAATATTTCTTTTTAAAATATCCTCGACTTGTTTTTCCGCTTTTATTCGTGTTTCTCTTAAATCCTTAGCTAAAAAATCATATTTTTCTACATTTAATAAAACATTAATAAAAAAAGTTACTGGGATATCATACTGTTTGTAAACCTCCTTTTTTAATTCACCCACTCGAATTAAGCGGTTAAAAATATCTGTTTCCCTATAGTCAATTTTATTGAGATATTCTTTAAATGTAATTTCGATCGATTCATCGATTAAATACTCGAAAAGATCTTGTTTATTACGAAAATAATAGAACAAAGTACCCTTTCCAATTCCTGCATTCTTTACAATTTTGTTGGTAGACGCGTCTTCATAGCCCTTTTCTGTAAACTCTTCATACGCTGCATTTAGTATTTTTTCTTTCTTTTCAGCGGTTAATTTCTCAAAAGATTTTTCCAAAGCTTCACTTCTTTTCCTCATAATATAAACTGACCACGGTGGTCTATAAATATACTTTAACATCACTGACCACACTGGTCAATAAAATCGAGTAGGAGACTAGCCATTAATTGACTAGTCGACCTCTCACACCACCG
>CAJUOQ010000037.1 GCA_910588235.1 uncultured Atopostipes sp.
CCAAAAGCGTCTGTCAAACCAATCGAACAAAGAAAGTTGTAAAAATTACGCATTATCAGAGGAGTGATGAAATTGGCAAAGGAAATTGAAATGTCAACAAAATATCAGCCGAATCAAGTCGAAGCGGGTAAATATGAAAAATGGGTGGATTTAGGGTTATTTAAACCGAGTGAAGATCACGAATCGGAGCCTTATTCAGTCGTTATTCCACCACCGAACGTTACCGGTAAACTGCATTTAGGACATGCTTGGGACACGACGCTACAAGATATTATTGTTCGCCAAAAACGAATGCAAGGTTACGATACCCTCTGGGTACCAGGAATGGACCATGCAGGGATTGCGACGCAAGCGAAAGTAGAAGAGAAATTAAAAGAAGAAGGCACCAACCGTCATGAATTAGGACGCGAAAAATTCTTGGAAGAAGCCTGGTCTTGGAAAGAAGAATATGCTTCAAGTATCCGTGAACAGTGGGGTAAAGTAGGGCTATCTGTTGATTATAGCCGGGAACGCTTTACTTTAGACGAAGGTTTAAGTGAAGCTGTCACTAAAGTTTTTGTTGATTTATATAATCAAGATAAAATTTATCGTGGCGAGTATATTATTAACTGGGACCCACAAGCGCAAACAGCTCTTTCAGATATTGAAGTTGAGCACGAAGAAATTCAAGGGGCTTTCTACCATATGAAATATCCGTTAGCGGATGGTAGTGGGTATTTAGAAATTGCGACCACACGACCAGAAACAATGCTCGGAGACACGGCTGTGGCAGTGCATCCTGACGACGAACGTTATCAACAATATATCGGAAAAACAGCGATCTTACCGCTCATGAATCGGGAATTACCGATTGTTGGGGACACTTATGTCGATCGTGAATTTGGGACAGGGGTTGTAAAAATTACTCCGGCACATGACCCGAATGACTTTGACATTGGGAACCGTCATGATTTAGAGCGTTTAAACGTAATGAATCCAGATGGTACGATGAATGAAAACGCAGGGAAATACGAAGGTCTCGATCGTTTTGAAGCGCGTAAAAAAGTGATTGAAGATTTAGACGCGGAAGGTTTACTTGTCGATGTGGAAGAAATGACCCACAGTGTCGGCCACTCTGAGCGAACAGGTGTAGTCGTAGAACCAAGACTGTCTACCCAATGGTTCGTACGCATGGATGAACTCGCACAAAAATCGTTACACAATCAAAAAACCGCGAATAAAGTGCATTTCTATCCAGAACGTTTTGAAAAAACATTTACAAACTGGATGGAAGAGGTGCATGACTGGGTCATCTCACGTCAATTATGGTGGGGTCATCGTATTCCCGCTTGGTACCACAAGGAAACAGGCGAAGTTTATGTGGGCGAAGAAGCACCGAAAGATATTGAAAACTGGGCACAAGATGAAGATGTTCTTGACACTTGGTTCAGTTCTGCCTTATGGCCATTTACAACAATGGGCTGGCCCGATAAAGACAACCCTGACTTCCAACGTTACTACCCAACGAATACTTTAGTTACAGGTTACGACATTATTTTCTTCTGGGTAGCGCGTATGATTTTCCAAGGGTTAGAGTTTACCGGCGAGCGTCCTTTTGAAAATGTATTACTCCATGGTTTAATTCGAGACGAGCAAGGTCGTAAAATGAGTAAATCACTCGGAAACGGGATTGACCCGATGGATGTTATCGATCAATATGGGGCTGACGCTTTACGTTGGTTCTTAACGACCGGTTCAACACCCGGACAAGATGTTCGTTTCAGTTATGAAAAAGTAGAATCTGCTTGGAATTTCATCAACAAGATCTGGAACGCAAGCCGATACGTGATTATGAATTTAGAAGACTTTGAATTTGAAGATATGGATCTAACCGGTGAAAAAACACTGGCAGATCGTTGGATTCTGGCTCGACTCAATGAGACGATTGCTCATGTGACGGACCGCTTTGAAAAATTTGAATTTGGAGAAGCCGGTCGTGCGCTTTATAGTTTCATTTGGGATGATTATTGTGACTGGTACATTGAAATGTCCAAAGAAATTCTAAATGAAGGCACCGATGAGCAAAAATTAACAACGCGCAGTATCTTAACTTATGTGTTAGATCAGACGCTACGTCTCTTGCACCCAATTATGCCATTTGTGACCGAAGAAATTTGGCAACATTTACCACATGATGGTGAATCGATTGTAGTGGCTGACTACCCAGAAGTTCATGAGGAATTTACGGATGAAGAAGCGCGCTCAAATATGAATATGTTGATTGAACTGATTAAAGCCGTGCGCAATATCCGTCAAGAAGTGAACCGTCCGATTTCAAAACCGGTCGATATCATGGTAAAAGCGAACACGGAAGACATCAGAGCGATGCTGGAGCAGAACCAATCCTTTATCGTGCGCTTCTGTAACCCAGATGAGCTAACAATCGCGACAGAAATCACTGTACCGGATGAAGTGATGACCGCTGTGATTAAAGGAGCTGAGCTTTACCTCCCACTGGAAGGATTAGTGGATATTCAAGAAGAACTGGCTCGTTTAGAAAAAGAGTTAGAAAAATGGTCTTCCGAAATTAAACGGGCGCAAGGAAAATTAAACAACCAACAATTTGTGGAAAATGCTCCGGAAAAAATTGTTCAAGAAGAACGAGACAAAGAACAAGAATACCAAGACCGTTACCAAGCGGTCGAAGAACAAATGGAAAAATTAAAGCAATTAGACTAAGATAGACACGATAAGGAGCGATGGCATGCAGGAAGTACAAGCCGTGATTTTTGATATGGATGGCTTAATGTTTGATACGGAAAAAATTTATTATCAAGCCGGACAAGAAACGGCCGATGCCCTCGGAATGCCTTATTCATGGGCGGTGTATGAACAAATGGTGGGAGCCGGCGATGAGGAGTATCAGCAGCGGATGCGAGCCCTGTATCCCGACTATGAATTATTGGAACAATTTTTTAGTGCAAGTGCTAAACGACTGGAAGAATTGTTATTAAACGGTCCCGTTGCTAAAAAAGATGGCCTACTTGAAGTGTTACATTATTTAGAAAGACAGAATATCCCGGCGGTCGTTGCCTCGAGCACGCGTCGGGAAATAGTGGACCACTTACTGAAACGGTTAGAAGTAGCGGTTTATTTTAAAGCAGTGGTTGGAGGCGATGAAGTCCCGACCGCAAAACCGGCGCCTGATATTTTCCAAAAAGCTTTTTCAAAGACCGGCGTTGCGGATAAAGAAAAGGTTTTGATCTTAGAAGATTCTAAAAACGGACTCCGGGCCGCTGCGCGCGCCAACATTCCAGCGCTGTTGATTCCGGATCTCCTGGCACCGGATGCTGAAATGAAAGAAAAAGCTCTCGCTGTTTTGCCTGACTTACACCACGTGATTGCTTTTATAGAAAATAGAAATGAATAATTTCTTTTTAAAAATTTTCGAATATTTAGCAAGCATTTCCTTCTCTTGTTTTTGAGAATAAGGGGGAGGAAATGCTTTTTTGTTTATTTAAAAAGAATTTAAATTTTTTTCGTGAAAATTGGAAATTCTTGCAAATATTATTAATAGGGACACTAATAACTTTGGAAAAAGAAAGGAATTTTTCATGGAGAAAAAAACACCAACGAATATTCAACTGATTCCCATCGATGATCGACCGCGAGAACGAATGGAAAACTATGGACCACAAGCGCTAGCGGATCATGAACTGTTAGCCATTCTTTTACGGACAGGCACCCGCGAGCAAAATGTGGTGGATATTTCCTTAGGCGTCTTAAAGGAACTGGAGCACCTTTATCATTTTCGCCATGTTTCGATGCAGGAGCTGATGGAAATTCCAGGGATTGGGCGCGTAAAAGCTATTGAATTACTAGCAGCGATCGAATTTGGCAAGCGCATTGCCCGGAGTTCGCAAGTGAAGGAAGGAACGGTGCTGTCGAGTAGTTGGGTGGGGAACTATTTAATCAAGGAAATGAGTGGGCTAACGCAAGAACATGTGCTGGCTCTGTATTTAAATACAAAAAATGAAATTATCAAAAAGGAAACTCTTTTTATTGGTTCCTTGAATACAAGTGTCGCGCATCCACGGGAGATTTTTAAAGCCGCTGTCCGTTATTCGGCCGCGCGTATTATCTTAGCGCATAATCATCCATCGGGAAGTGTTGAACCGTCAGAAGCGGATTTTGGTTTTACGAGAAGAGTCGTGGATTCTGGAGAGATGATCGGGATTGAAGTGATTGATCATATTATTGTCGGAGAAAATGAATATTTGAGTTTACGTGAAGAAGGATTAATGTAAGGGCATCCTTATTTGAGGGACTTTCAATGTACAAATTGGAGATTTTGTTCTTTTTTTGTAAATAAAAAGGGATAATGCTTGATGTTTAAAAAAATGCATGGTATTATTGATTTAGCATTTTAGTAAGGAAGGAAAGACGATGTATCTCAATGCATTCCAATTCGTACCTTGCAAATATGTGAAATTATATTGTGCATAAGGCACGAGGAGGAACAAGTAATATGGAAACAGGAACAGTAAAATGGTTTAACGCAGAAAAAGGTTTTGGATTTATCGAACGTGAAGGTGCAGACGACGTATTCGTACACTTCTCTGCAATCAACGAAGAAGGATTCAAAACATTAGAAGAAGGTCAAACAGTTACTTTCGATATTGAAGAAGGCGACCGTGGACCACAAGCAGCTAACGTAGAAAAAGCTTAATTCTAATATAAAAACTTACTTGTAAATTAAATTTACAAAGAAAAGACCGAGGAGGCATCATTGTCCCTCGGTTTTATTATTTTCTAAACCTATATTTTTACATATTTCTTGACTTTTTCTATATTCTTAATGCAAATGCCTTGAAAAAACGTTACAATAAATAAAGTGTAATATGTATCGAGTAAGTCGTGGATACAACCACCCAAAATAAATTAAAACTTAACTCAAAATATTTAAAATGATTTTGAATAACAAAGGAGAAAATTTTCATGGTCTTATCGTTATTTGGTAAAAAACGAATCGGGATTGATTTAGGAACAGCGAATACAAACGTTTATGTGGAAGGTAAAGGGATTGTAACAGGTGAGCCTTCTGTAATTGCGATGGAAAAAGATTCAGGAGACATTGTCGCCGTTGGTAAAGACGCGCAGAATATGATCGGGCGTACGCCGGGAAGTATTGTTGCGACTCGTCCAATGAAAGATGGTGTAATCGCTGACTTTGATACGACCGCTGCAATGATGGAATACTTCATCAATAAAGTCGGCAGTCGTTTTGGACAAAAGCCTTCTGTGGTGATTTGTGTGCCGGGCGGCGGAACAGAAGTAGAGAAAAGAGCGGTCATCGATGCAGCCATGATGGCAGGTGCTCGCGAAGCTTTCTTAATTGAAGAACCTTTTGCGGCAGCGATTGGAGCAGATCTTCCCGTCAACGAACCAACAGGAAGTATGGTGGTTGATATTGGTGGCGGTACGACCGATGTCGCGACCATTTCATTAGGTGGAGTGGTTTCAAGCAACATGAATCGCTCAGCTGGAGATGCCATGGATGAAGCGATTATTTCTCATATCCGCAATAAATTTAACCTATTAATTGGTGAACGATCCGCCGAATCTGTGAAAAAAGAACTCGGGTCAGCTTCCTTAGAAGCCGCGAAAGAATTAGAGAGTACCGAAATTCGTGGTCGTGATTTAGTGACCGGTTTACCAAAAACAATAACGATGGATGCCGTTGAGGTTAGCGAAGCGATTCAAGAAGTCGTGGCTGATATCATTGGAATTGTAAAAGAGACCCTTGAACAAACCCCTCCAGAAATTTCAGCAGACGTCATCGACCGAGGCATTGTTTTAACAGGTGGAGGCGCGCTATTGGATAGCTTAACCGAAGCCATTTCTGATGCTGTAGATGTCCCGGTATTTGTCGCTAATGATCCATTAAACTGTGTGGCGCTAGGGACAGGCATTGCACTTTCTCAAATTGAAGTTTTACAAAAGAGAAAATAAAGTAAAAATAATAAGGAAGTGTGAGGAGTGAGAGGTTGAAGAACTTTTTCGATAATAAAAAACTAATCACTTTATTAGTTAGCTTTATTTTTTTTATAGGAATTTTATGGTTTTCATTTAGTCATTTTGGATCGCCCCCTTATTTTCAAAAAATAACGAGTGACATGACTGCAGTTGTGGGACGGGTATTTTCAGCCCCTGTCAACGCTTTAAATAGTTTTTTCTCTGATGTTAATCATTTACAAGATACCTTTGAAGAAAATCAACGTTTAAAGCAAGAGGTCGATCGCTTAGCAGAAACGCAAGCTGAAATTACATCGCTAAATGAAGAAAATGAAAGTTTAAAAGAAGAATTAGATTTACAGTCAACATTAACCGATTATAATGCTGTGACTGGTTCTGTTATTGCTCGTAATCCAGATCGCTGGGTGGATCAACTCATTATTGATCGCGGCAGTACGGATGGTCTGCAAAATGGGATGTCCGTCATGTCGAATAACGGTTTAATCGGACGAGTAGCAGAAGTGAACCCAACCAGTGCTAAAGTGACACTTTTAACCGCCAATGAAGAAGCGGCGGTCTTAACAAGTACAGAAATTGTCCAAGAAGACGAAACCATTTATGGCGTCATTAATGGTTTTGATATCGATCGTGGCAATTTAGTCATGGAACAAATTACATCTGATGCAACGATTGAAGAGGGGACAGATGTGGTGACTTCCGGTTTAGGTGGTCTCGTTCCTCGTGGTTTATTAGTCGGAACAGTCGCTGAAGTCTCTCTTGATCGACATGGACTCGGTCAACGAGTATACATTGAACCGGCTGCTGATTTTGAAAATATTCGATTTGTGACCATCATTAATCGAGAAGCAGAAACAGTGAGTGACGCGGATGAAGAAAGCGAGTAGGATTTAAGTGAATCATTGGAAACAAACCCTCTTACCCCTCTTATTGATGTTTTCATCCGTTTTGTTGGATGGATTTATAGCCAGCTATTGGGCCTCAACGTTGGATACGAATATTGGATTAGTTGTTCCCAGAATTATTCTATTAATACTTATTATTTTAAGTTTTCACTATAAAGAGAGTTTTATGTTAGGGAGTGCCGCAGCGTTTGGTTTTATGATGGATGCTTATTACTTAGGATTTTTAGGCGTTTATATGGTGTCATTTATGCTGGTCGTAACGATCGTTTCTAACCTAAAACAAATCATTCAACCGAATGTTTTATCTTATACATTGGTTTCAATTTTAGGCATAACCGCTGCGGAATTGGTTGTTTATGGATTGATGCGTATCTTAAGCATCACAACCATTTCATTCCAAGTATTTGTAGTATCTAGATTGAGTGCAACATTACTGTTTAATGGACTCGCAATGTTGCTGTTCAGTTATTTCATTCATCGTTTAGTCGTGAATACGTTGAGTGAATCAGAAAATAGGTAGGTGTATGAATTGGAAAAGCATATCACGTTAAAAGGGACAAATGAAGGTTATTTTTTGCTCTTAAATGAGGAATCAAGTTTAGATGAGATTAAAGAAAATCTCGAAACATTGTTTGAGCATTTAAAAGAAGATAATAAATATAGACAAGAATATGAACTGACGATCGATTCTGGAAATCGAATCCTTAAAGAAGAAGTCAAAGCGTCATTGGTGAAGTCCATTAATGAACATTCAAATTTCGTGATTAAGCAATTTGCTGAAAACGTCATTGATCGGGAATTAGCGGAACAGTGGCATAAAGAGACGACTCCTTTAATCGTCGTGCGCAATATTCGAAATGGACAGATTGTCCATAGTAAACGAGATATCATTCTAATCGGTAATATTCGTCCGGGTGGTTTGGTTCGTTCAGCAGGGAATGTTATGGTGATTGGAGATGTCCAAGGCATCATCCATGCCGGAGCTTCTGGCAATGAAGAAGCAGTGATTATTGCTCCTTTTTCATTTGATGGACAGGTTCGCATTAGTGAGCATGTTGAAATTATTGAAAATGAAGAAGACGAGGAACCGAAAGAACCGCAAGCCACAAAATCACAAATCGTCTTTTTAAATGATTTACATGTGATTGAATTTGCAGACGTGGAAGATTTAGCACGAATTCGTCCGGAATTTGCTAAAGATGTAGGAGGATTTGAAGAATGGCAAAAACAATTGTAATTACCTCAGGTAAAGGCGGGGTAGGGAAAACAACTTCTACTGCAAACATCGGTACTGCTTTAGCTCTACAAGGTAAAAAAGTGTGCTTGATTGATATGGATATTGGTTTGCGTAACTTAGATGTTGTTTTAGGTTTAGAAAACAGAATTATATATGATATCGTCGATGTGGTGGAAGGACGCGCGAAGTTGCATCAAGCGTTGATCAAAGATAAGCGTTTTGATGATCTTCTTTATTTACTCCCAGCCGCTCAACATGCCGATAAGTATTCGATTGAAGCAGAGCAAATGGTGGAAATCATTGAAGAATTAAAAGAATTTTATGATTACATATTAATTGATTCACCCGCAGGGATCGAACAAGGCTTCGAAAATTCGATCATTGCAGCGGATGCAGCAATTATCATTACCACCCCAGAGATTTCTGCGATTCGAGATGCTGACCGCATTGTCGGTATTTTGGAACAACGTGATTTGGAACCACCGAAATTAGTCATCAATCGTATTCGGAAAGAAATGATGAATGATGACGATGTGATGGATGTGGAAGATATTACACGCCATTTATCCATTGAATTGTTAGGCATTATCTATGATGATGATCAAGTCGTTCGGACTTCAAATAAAGGAAATCCGGTCGTATTAAACCCTGATTATGATTCAAGTAAAGGGTATCGAAATATTGCTCGCCGAATTTTAGGAGAGTCCGTACCGTTACTCACGATTAAAGAAGAGGAAGAGAAATTACCTTTTTGGAAACGACTTTTCCGCTTTGGAAGAAAAGATTAAATATCCAGTGAAGAAAAGCAGTCGATGTGAAAACACGGCTGCTTTTTTTAATGATAAGCGCTATAAAAACTCGCCACTGCTAATGAAGCCAGTGACGAGTTTTTTGTTGTTATTCTCGTTATTGAATCTTTAACACTTGCCCGATGCGGATGACATTGACATTTTTAATGTTATTTGTTTGAGCGATTTTCGTCACCGTGGTGTTATATTTTCGGGCGATGGAATAAAGCGTGTCGCCTCGCTTCACGGTATACGTTCGAACAGGGGCTGGCTTAGGTGTAACAGTTCCTGGCAGCTTCAATACTTGCCCGACGCGGATCAGGTTGATATTTTTAATATTGTTTGCTTGCGCTAATTTTGAGATGGTTGTGTTGTATTTTCTAGCAATTGAATATAAGGTATCGCCTTTTTTAACAGTATAAGTGATGCCGGTTGGAGCGGTAGACGGTTGCTTCATCAACTGAGATATTGTGACGAATTTATAACCTTTATTTTTAATCGCAGGAATCAAACGATCTAAAGCGGCGGCGGTATTTTTAGCCCCGTAACCCGCATGCATTAAGATAATAGCCCCTGGTTGCAGGCCATTCATGACACGATTGTAGATCGTCGTCGTTGCGTTTCCGGTCCAGTCCAAGGTATCGATCGTCCAGTGAAAAGTATACGTGTATCCTGCATTGCCGACGGTATTTAAAACATTTGAGTTCGTACTACCATAAGGAGCACGGAAATAGGGTTTGGTTGTTTTGCCCGTTATATTTTTAATGATGGTTTCGGTTTGATTTAATTGTGTCTTCATTTGCGCCGCAGAGAGCTTCGTAAAGTCTGGATGATTATAAGAGTGGTTTCCGATGTCGTGTCCTTTAGCGACGGTGTTTCGCACCATTTGTGGGTGGTTTTGAGCGCCGGTTCCTGTCAGAAAGAAAGTAGCTTTTACATTGTGTTTATCTAAGATTTGAAGAATTTTTGCATAATTCGTCCCATCTGAGCCATCATCAATAGTTAAGGCGACAATTTTTTCGGAAGTATTTCCTTTATTGACCCAACGAGAAGGAGCAGCGGTAGCTAGAGGAGCAGCTGTGAGAAATAAAAGGAGAGCAACGAGTGCCAACAGACTTATCTTACGTAAGCCCGATAACTTTTTCATAACCATCCCTCTTTTCTATGCGTGTTTGCACGATGATCCGTACTCAAGTGGAGGTGAATAGACAAGATTAGAGCTTCTTGTTTCATCTAAATTATACTCCTTATGAACAAATAAGTACATTTGTATATCTCGGTGAGGCGTCTTTAGATTAAAAAGTATCCTGAAAAAGAAAATAAAGTAAATTGTATTTGACCTGATTTGTAAAGCTTGGTATAATACTAACGTTGTATTTGTGTAGTTCCACATCTACAACCGCTCGTATATAAGTACAAAGTGCAGAGATGCCACTTATAGCGGCGAGTCTTAGATATTATAATAGGAGGTGCAACAAATATGTACGCAATTATTGAAACAGGTGGAAAACAATTTTCCGTTGAAGAAGGACAAGAAATTTATGTCGAAAAATTACCTGGTGAAGCTGGCGAGACAGTAACTTTTGACGAAGTTTTATTTGTTGGTGGAGACGATGCAAAATTCGGTACACCATTCGTTGAAGGCGCAAGTGTTGAAGCAAAAATTGAAAAACATGGTCGCGCGAAAAAAGTAACGACTTTCCGTTACCTACGTCGTAAAGACTCTCACCGTAAACAAGGACATCGTCAACCTTATACAAAATTAACGATTGAATCAATTAAAGCATAAAGAGTGATGTTTGCATGATTTATGCCCATTTTAATTATAAAAACGATCAAGTGATGAATTATTCGCTCTCAGGTCACGCTGAGTCAGGACCTTATGGACATGATCTAGTCTGTGCGGCTGTCTCCGCGCTTACGATCGGGACGGCTAATAATTTATCACGACTCGCAGAGATTGAACCTGAAATTGACGCCAATCAAGAAGAAGGTGGCTTTATAGAAATTGTTTTACCGTCTCAGATGGATAAAAACCAACAAGAAACGGCACAAATTCTACTAAAAGCCTTATATTATTCTTTATTGGATATTCAAGAAGAGTATCAGGAATATATCTCTGTTTCTAAAACAAACAATGAATAAAAATCAGCTTACAAGTCATGGAGGTGCAACCAATATGTTAAAAATGAATTTACAATTTTTCGCTACGAGTAAAAGTGGAGGTTCAACCACAAACGGTCGAGACTCACACTCAAAACGTTTAGGTTCGAAAACTGGTGACGGCCAAATCGTTACAGGTGGTTCTATTTTATACCGTCAACGCGGTACAAAAATGCATCCAGGTAACAATGTTGGTCGTGGAGGAGACGATACATTATTTGCTAAAATCGACGGTGTCGTTAAATTTGAACGCCGTGGACGCAACAAAAAACAAGTATCCGTTTATCCAGTAGCAAATTAAATAGCTAAAAACTAGATCACTACTCAGTTACTTGTTAGCGGGAAGTGGTCTTTTTTAGTTTTTTAAGTCAGAATAACTTGTCGGTTTACGGTAAATAAGATATTATGAATTAGGATATTTATTTATCAGCTAAAGAAGTAAAGGTGTGAAAATATATCGTGGAAACAAATGCTATGGACTTGTTTCACACATTCGATGAATCAACCCAAATACTACGAGAAGAGCTTAAGATTCCTTATTTAGAAGCTCTTATTCATACTGCTGAAAATTTGATTGACGAAGGAACGGTTTATAATGAAGACCAAGTTCTTTCAAAAGAAATTGTGCAAAAATTAGAAGAGCTTTATCAAGAAGTCGCATTAGAAAAATTTGAACCCGAAGTTATACGGCAAGCCATGCAGTTAGCTTTATTGCGTGGGATGAAAGAGGATTATATCCAACCGAATCATCAGATGACGCCAGATTCGATCGGGTCTTTAATCGCTTATTTAATTGAGATTATTGCTGAACCGGAAGGAAAAATCCATCTTGCGGATTTATCCGTGGGAACGGGGAACCTTTTGCTTACGATCTATCACTTTTTAATGCAAAATACGAAGCGAGAAATTGCGCTTACGGGTGTGGACAATGATGAGCTGATGCTGTCACTAGCATCGACCAACTCGACCATTCAACGCACGCCGATTAATCTGATCTACCAAGATGCTCTAACTAATTTACTCGTCCAACCGGCAGATATTATGGTTTCTGATCTACCGATTGGTTACTATCCTTTAGAAGAGCAGTTAAGGGACTATCAAACACAGTTCACGGATAAAGATAAAAGATCTTATAGCCACTATTTGTTAATTGAACAAGCTTTTAATTATTTAAAAGAGGGCGGCTTTGGTTTTTTCTTACTTCCAAGTAATGTATTTGATGATGAAAATACTTCCGTTCTTGTTAATTTTCTGCAAGATATAGGTTATATTCAAGGGATCATTCAGTTACCTCGAGAAATTTTCGCAAATGAAGCCTCGCGAAAATCGGTGTTTGTTGTCCAGAAAAAAGGCGATAACGCCAAACAAATGGGGGACGTTTTACTCAGTAATGCACCGGATTTCAAAGATTTTGAAGCAATGAAATCGTTCCTTGGTGAAATTACAAAGTGGAAAAATGAAAATAAATAATATGAATTTTGAAGGAGAATAAACATGGCAAAGACAATGGCGATAAACGCTGGGAGTTCTAGTTTAAAATGGACACTTTATGAAATGCCTGAAGAAAAAGCATTGGCAACAGGAATTGTAGAAAGAATTGGTTTAAAAGATTCTGTTTTTACAATTGAATACGGCAATGATGAGAAATATGAAGATGTTTTAGACATCGACGACCATGAAGTGGCTGTTGAATTATTATTGAAACAATTAATCGAGTTAAATGTTTTAGAAAGTTACGATGAAATCGAAGGTGTTGGTCACCGTGTGGTCGCAGGAGGAGAAATCTTCAGCGAGTCAGCACTTATCGACGATGAAGTGATTGAACAAATTGATAGTTTAATCGAACTTGCGCCGCTACATAACCCGGCGAACTTAACAGGAATTAAAGCATTCAAGAATGTTTTACCTGACATTACAAGTGTTGCTGTGTTTGATACTTCTTTCCATCAAACAATGCCAGCCGTCAATTATTTATATAGCTTACCTTATGAATATTATGAAGACTATGACGCTCGTAAATACGGTGCGCATGGAACAAGTCATCAGTTTGTCGCTGAGCGTGCAGCAGAAATGTTAGATAAACCACTCGAAGATTTGAAAATCATTACCGCTCATTTAGGAAATGGTGCTTCAATTACTGCCGTTGAAAATGGCGAATCGGTTGATACTTCAATGGGCTTCACGCCATTAGCTGGTGTGACCATGGGTACACGTACGGGAGACATTGATGCTTCACTTATTCCATACTTAATGGAAAAACTAGAGCTCACAGATGTCCAAGATATGATTGATATCTTCAATAACGAATCAGGTTTGAAAGGTATCTCTGGGATCTCAAGCGATATGCGTGACTTAGAAGAAGCAGAAGCAAACGGCGACGAACGTGCTGAAATTGCTTTACGCATTTTTGAAGATCGTGTACGTAACTACATCGGCCAATACATTGTTAAAATGGAAGGTGTCGATGCGATTGTCTTTACAGCAGGAATTGGTGAAAATGCACCAACGACACGCGCAAACATTATGAAAAACTTTAAATTCATGGGGATCGAACTCGATGAAGAATTAAACGATGTTCGTGGTGTTGAGCGTGTTATTTCAACAGAAGATTCAGCAGCAGAAGTCTTATTAATTCCTACCGATGAAGAAATTATGATCGCTCGTGACGTTGAATACTTCAAAAACCAACAAGCAAATAACTAAAAATAAAACAAAAGATGAAGGTTTAAAGGGATGTAGTTAATCACTGCATCCTTTTTTTATGGCATTTTATAAAAACAAAAAAGTTCCATTAACCCTATTGAGAGGCTTACAAAGTCCAACTCATTCTCTTCTTCAAACATCTTTTTTCAATATTTATAAAAAAATCATAAAAAAGTCATTTTATAATCGTTTCGATTGCTAAGTAGAAGAAGAAGCAGTACTCTAGAACTATATAAAAAAAGTTGTTTTAATATACATAGACAACAAATGTAAGCGAATTAAAAAATAGGAAAGAGGGAAGGGAAATGCAAAATAAAAAGTGGAGAAAAATATACTTATCTTTATTTGCAATAATGGCTGCAGTTGTTTTGGTCGCTTGTGGGAATGATAGTAGTGAGGGCGAAACGGCCTCAGAAACAGAGGATGGCAAAGTGGAACTCGAATTTTGGTCATTCTGGGGATCAGGCCCAAGACGAGAAACAATTGAAGCGATTATTGATGATTTTAATGAGTCACAAGATGATATTGTCGTTGAACATGTTTATCAACCTTGGGGCGATATTTGGACGAAATCACTCGCTGCTGTTACGGCAGGGAACCCGCCAAATATGGTGGTCCAAGATATTAACACAGTAAGACAACGAGCGGATGCGCAACAAGCGACGAATCTGCAAGAGTATATCGATGCCGGAGACGAAAACATCGAAGATCGTTTCTATCCGCAATTATGGGATACAGTGGTCTATGAAGATGAAGCGTATGGTTTACCGTTTAATACAGATACCCATGTCTTATTTTATAATAAAGATTTATTCGAAGAAGCTGGTTTAGATCCAAATTCACCGCCAGAAACTTGGGAAGAATTAGAAGAATACGCTCGTGCATTAGATGTTCAAGATGGCGATAATTGGGAACGCTTTGGTTTCTACCCGTTATGGAATTTAGGCACGGACGTTTGGGCAATTAATGCTGATAATGGTCGAAGCTGGTTTGATGAAGAAGAGAATGTCACCATCAATACGCCAGAAAAAGTTGCGGCTTTAGAGTGGATCACAGATTGGCAAGAACACTATGGGGAGTCAAACATTAATGCTTATGAAGCGGAATTCGGATCCGGCGTAACTGACCCCTTCATTTCAGGTTTACTTGCTATGCGTGGACAAAATATCAATTACTACACGGATTTACGAGAAAATGCTCCGGATGATTTCAACTTCGGCGTGGCCCCACTTCCTGAGTATGAAGAAGGTTCAGGTAACTGGTCATGGGGTGGTGGTTTCGTTTTAGAAATCCCTTATGGTGCGGAACATCCCGAAGAATCTTATGAGTTTATGGAATATGCGACTTCTACAGAAGTGCAAGAACGCTTTGGTTTAAACAGCTTTGACATTATGGCGAATCAAGAAGCTAACGAAAACTTAGTCGAACACCCAGAGCTCGATGAAGAAGGACAAATGATTTATGAGTTAGCGGATACGAACTTTGAAAACACAGTGATTACACCGGTACCACTCACGGCACCTGATTATTTATCCTTAGTGAATGGACCGTTAGATGAAGCGTTATTAGGCAATCTAACGCCACAAGAAGCACTGGATCAAGCACAAGAGTCCGTTGAAAATTTAGTCGTTCAAAATAAAGAATAAAAACAACTCAATAAAAGTATAGGTGTAAAAAGGATGACATCTTTGCAAGAGTCATCCTTTTTTATACCTAATCAGGGAATGTTTTTTAGAAAGTAGGTGGCGCAATGGCTTCCAAAGTGAAACCACGGAAAAAGAAAGAATGGTCAAAGAAAAGGAAAAAAGATGCGATGTGGGGCTTGTTTTTTGTTTCGCCCTTTATTATCGGTTTTTTAGTCTTTATGCTGGGACCGATGCTCTTTTCGTTTTATGGAAGTTTTACGAATTATAACTTAACCTCGCACATGGAATTTATCGGTTTTGGTAATTTTATACGTATGTTCACTCGTGATGAATTGTTTTGGACATCCTTATACAATACCGCTTATTATGTTTTGTTCAATGTGCCATTAACAGCCGTCGGAAGTGTTTTATTAGCGGTGCTTCTTAACCGCCGAATCCGAGGCATTAGTATTTTTAGAACGATCTTTTATTTCCCCGCTATTCTATCAGGGGTAGCTGTCTATGTGTTATGGATGCAGTTACTGTCTCCATCTTCTGGGTTAGTGAATTCTTTACTCGCCCTGATAGGAATCGATGGACCGGCATGGTTATTTGATCCTAACTGGACGAAGCCTGCTTTGATTTTGATGCGTCTATGGAGTGTCGGGGGCTCGATGTTATTATACTTAGCGACCTTACAAAATATACCGACGCAACTTTATGAATCAGCTGAAATCGATGGCGCGAATGCTTTCCAACGCTTCCGCAACATCACAATACCCATGATTACGCCAATTATATTTTATGACATTGTCACTTCGACGATTGGCGCTTTCCAAATTTTCCAAGAAGCTTATGTCATGACGGAAAGTGGGACAGCAGGCCCGGCTAACTCCTTATTATTCTACAATTTCCATATGTGGAATAAAGCGTTTGTCGCTTTTGATATGGGGTATGCCATGGCGATGTCGATGGTATTGTTTGTGATTGTATTGGTTCTCACCTTTATTAACTTAAAACTAGCGCCACGTTGGGTGCATTACGGAGGAGGTAGTAACGAATGATTGGGACAACAGAAAAGACCGGTGCAGAGAAATTAAACCCACCGGCGATCAAAACAAGCTTTTTTAAAAGTCAAAAGAATACCAAAAAGATGGGGAATTTCTTTACTTACATTATTTTAATTCTCGTGAGTATTATTTTAATGTTACCTTTGGTCTGGATGGTGTCTACCTCTTTAAAACCAATGACAGAAATTGCTCAATTCCCACCAACTTTACTACCAGAAGAAGTCCAGTGGGAGAACTATTTAGAAACGATTAACTCGTTTCCGTTTTTCCAATATGCGAAGAACACGCTGTTTATTACCTTCTTTGTTGTATTAGGCAATGTACTTTCGAACTCCTTTATTGCTTATGGTTTTGCGAAGATTGATTTTCCAGGGAAAGGGTTATTATTTTCACTGGTTCTTGCGACGATGATGATTCCTAGTTTCGTCGTGATGATTCCGCAATACGTGTTATTTAGTAAAATTGGTTGGGTAGGAACTTATTTACCTCTGATTGTGCCTTCGTTCTTTGGAAGTGGCTTTAATATTTTCTTGATGCGTCAATTTTATTTATCGATTGATGATGAATTAATTGAAGCGGCTCAAATCGATGGTGCCAATCATCTGTATATTTGGAGCCGTTTGATGCTCCCGTTGACAAAACCAGCATTGATCACCATTGGGATTCAATCTTTTAATGGCGCTTGGAATGACTTTTTAGGGCCTTTACTCTATATTCACGAAGAGAGTAAATATACGTTACAGATTGGACTGCAAGTCTTTCAAAGTCAATCAACGACTCAATGGAACTACTTAATGGCGGGCGCAACTTTAGTCCTCTTGCCGACGGTGCTGTTATTTTTATTTGCGCAGAAGTACTTCATTGAAGGTATGGACTTATCTGCAGGAACGAAAGGGTAGAAGCGTGTATGAAGTTCAAAAAGATCGATTTTACGGATTTTGTCGTAAAAGGGACGGAATGGTTTTCCAGTTTAGCGCTTCTTAATTTATGTTGGCTCTTATTTTCACTCCCGCTTGTGACGCTGATTCCAGCGACGGACGCCGTGTTCACCGTTATTTATGAATGGGAACAAGTGGGACGGCCTGCACAGGTCTTTCAGAGCTTTAAAGAAGCATTTAAGGCCCATTTTAAAAGGAGTTTTAAGTTCGGATTACCACTATTGGTGATTTTAATTGTCGTTACCGTCGATATTTATTATTTAAATCAAGTCACTTTAAATGCGGCATGGTTTCAAATTGTTAAATATGCTTTTTATACCTTCACATTTTTGCTGACGATGGCTATCTTATATGCTTATCCTTTGACGAAGCAAACAGGCGAGGACCATATTCGGGTGTTTGTGTTGGGTTTATTGATGGCGGTCGGTCATCCACTCATAACATTGGGGGTTATCGGAAGCTTGATCGTCTTCGTCATTATTTTTTCTTTATGGCCAGGAATGCTCTTCTTTTTTGGTCTCACAGCGATTGCTTGGTTAATGACCAAAGCCGTCGCCAATATTATGAAAAAAGCTCGTACATAACTTTAGTCAATAAAAAACCTTCTGTAGAAATTTACAGAAGGTTTTTTGTGTTAGTAAGTATGGTTAAATATTGGATTTCTTAAAAGTCTTCATCGATAATGGGCGCGCTGTCAATTTCATCGCTGTCACGACGAACGATTAAAACATCGCAAGGTGCATTTTGCACGACGTATTGGGACACTGAACCGACAAAGGCACGTTCAAGCGCACTTAATCCCGTCGCTCCTAAGATGATCAAATCAAGATCTTGTTCTTCTGGAAGGGCATCGGCAATTTCAGTTCTAGGAGAACCGTTGCGGATGATCGTCTCGATGTTTTCCACACCTTTTCCTTCGACCCAATCTTTATAAGCTTCGACAGTACGAGTCGCCGCTCGTGACGATTGCTCTAAAAAATTGGTCTGACTGACAGAAGGTTCATACTGAGGAAACAGCATAACAGAGCGTGTATCAATAATATGTGTAATGATTAATGTCCCTTGGTTTCGTTTAACAATATTCACTGCTTTTTTAAAGGCGATTTCGGCGGTTTTTGAACCATCAATAGCCACCATCACACGATTATATTCTTTTGAAATCATATTTACCCCTCGCTATCTTTATATTTTATTGAAAGGCACTTTATGTAAGAGCTTTCATTTTATTAAAATAAAAAAAGATATCCGATTGTGCCGGTTGTGTACCTATTACTTTAGAACCCGCTGTTTGCAGGTGGGCTCCACAAAGATTAACTCTGACTTCCAAGTGAAAAGGCCTGTCATTATTAATCTTATTAGGATCCCTTATCATAGTTACTTGTAGGGTTCACGCATTATTAGGTATCGCGTACACATCAGATATCTATCTGAGTAAATAATAGCATACTAATGATTAAGTGTCAAAAGGAACTGTTTACTGTATGTGTCAATATTTCCTCGGAAACCTATTTTCTCAAAAACAAGACCCTATT
>CAJUOQ010000038.1 GCA_910588235.1 uncultured Atopostipes sp.
GCATAAATTAATTTTGTAAAACTGCCTCTTAAATTAGAGGTATGAATTATTCAGGTTTTTAAATACTTTTTGACGAAACCGAAAGTTCAGGGTATAATGTGACCGCATCCGTGAGGTGTATCACAACTTAACAAAAGAATTGGGGATATATTATGAAAATAGTCATTATTGGAGGGGTGGCGGCAGGAACGAATGCTGCTGTTCGAGCGAGAAGAAACTCAGAAGAAGCCGAAATTGTCATTTACGATCGAGACGTAGATGTCGCGCATGCTGGTTTCGCAACACATTATGCAGTCGGCGGTCAAGTAGATAGTATGGACGATCTAGTACCTAAAAAACCAAAATGGTTCAAAGAATATTACAATATTGATGTGCACACAAGCCACGAAGTTACAAGCATTGACCATGAACGTAAGACGGTCTTTGTTAAAAACTTAACGACAGATGAAGAATTTGAAGATACTTATGATGCCTTAGTCTTTGCAAATGGAACCGTCTTTGGAGTCCCTCCTGTTTTTCGAGGGCGAGAATTTGATAATCTATTCCAAATAAAAAATGTCCAGCGAGGTCGAAAATTACAAAACTATATTAATGAAACAAACCCTAAAACAGCGGTTGTTATTGGAACAGGTTATATCGGCTTAGGTGTTTCTGAGCAATTAACAAAAGCAGGTATAAAAGTCCGCACCTTGGATTTCTTAAAATATCCGATGGCACAGTTAGATCATGATATGTCGACCTATATTGCGGACATTCTTGAAGAAAATGACGTTAAATTCCATGGCAACGAGGGGGTTGTGGAGTTAACAGCGAATGGAAAGTATCTAGAACATGTTATCACCTCACAAGGCAACGACTATGAAGCCGATCTATACATTTTAGCAACGGGCGTTCGTCCAAATACTGCGCTTGCTGAGTCGATTGGTGTTGAGTTAGGAGAAACGCGGGCAATTGCCGTGAATGATAAAATGGAAACAAATCTTCCAGGTGTATATGCGGTTGGAGATGTAGCAGAAGCTTACCATGCGATTACAAAAGAACCGATGTATTTACCTCTAGCCACAACTGCTACGAAAATGGGAAGAATTGCTGGAGATGTTATCACAGGTGGCGATTTAAGATTTAGAGGAATCTTAGGAACTTCAGCGGTCAGATTATTTGGGCAAACCATTGCAGCTACAGGGATGACCGAAATTGCTGCTCGTGAAAAAGGCTATGATCCAGTAGTTCTTACTACGACCCAACCAGACGTTTTGAAATTCATGGGTGGAAAAGACATGTTGATTAAAGCGGTTGCAGATCCTGAAACAGAGACTTTGTTAGGGGTACAAATGATTGGTCCAGAAGGGGTTGAAAGAAGAATTGATGTCTTTGCGACAGCCATGACGCTAGGCGCGAAAGTTTCTGATCTTTTCCATTTAGACTTAGCTTTTACGCCACCAATTTCAACGCCGAAAGACCCTGTAATGTACACAGGTATGGCTTTAACTAATGCGCTTGATAACTCGCCATTAATTATGCCGGAGGATTTAGTCCAGATGATGGAGGAAAAAGAAGAAGTCGTTATCGTAGATGTTCGCAATGAAGAAGCTTATGAAAAAGAACATATAGAAGATGCGATCAATATTCCTCTTAAATCATTAAGAGAAAATATGGATCAATTAGATCCAGAGAAACGGACCGTCGTTTATTGTAATTCGGGTCAAACTTCTTATAATGCGCAAAGAATTTTATTGAATAATGAGTTTAAGGAAGTTTATAATTTATCAGGTGGAAATAATAACTACCAAATCGTTTTAAAAGATATCCAAAAAAATAGAGAATAGATCTATTCTTTCATCGAAGGCTTTTGTTATTAAAAGAACCATTTAATAATAAAAGTCTTTTTTGTATCATAAGGGAAAGGTGTGGAATAAAAACAAACCGTAACTTTTAAGGTTGAAGGTAGTTTCTCGGTCGATATATGTTAAAATAACCATCATAATCGTTTATACGTTATAAAAAAAGTTTATTTTGAGAGCTATTTTTAAAAGATTTATTTAGAAAGGGAAGCAGGTGGACGCCATGGACCAATCTGAACAAGATAAAAGAACGAGAGTTGGAATTGGCGCCGGCTTAGTTGGTTTATTTGTCAATTTAGTACTTGTGATTATTAAGCTAATTGCTGGTTTTACGGCGAATAGTGTTTCGATTTTAGCGGATGCTATGAATAGTTTGGGGGATACGGCGGGTGCTTTGCTGACGATCGGTGGTTTTTACGTCGCAAATAAACCTCCAGATCGCGAACATCCTTATGGACATCAGCGTGCGGAATACATTAGCGGTTTATTTACAGCGATTATTATTGTCGTTGTCGGTTTCCAATTTTTAATTTCTTCGGTTGAAAAAATATTAGATCCGACAAGTGTTGCCAGTTCTCGCCTGGTTCTTATTTTATTAATTGTTTCTGTGTTTATCAAAATAGGGTTAGGTATTTATTATTATTATAAAAATAAACATATGGATTATCCTTCGATTGCTATTCAAGCATTGGTTAAAGACAGTTTTTATGATACTTTAATGAACATCGTCATTATCCTTTCTTATTGGCTTGAGGTTCAGATGGATTGGTACATTGACGGTTACATAGGTGCATTGGTTGCTTTAATTATTTTATATGGTGGCGTGACTTCAATCATTGAATCCTCTAATGACTTGTTGGGAACAAGACCGGATGCAGAGTTAATTGATCGGATGCAGACATTACTAGACTCTTATAATAAATTAGTGGGCTATCATGATTTAATTCTTCATAAATATGGCCCAAATAAAATATTTGCTACTGTCGATATTGAAATTGACTCGCGTTGGAATCTTGTTGAAGCACATAAAATCATTGATACCATTGAAAAAGATTTTGCTAAAGAGTTCGATATTAAACTTGTGGGCCATTTAGATCCGGTAGAGTTAGATGATGAAGAACAAAATGCCATCTATGCCGTTATTAAGAAAACTCTGAAATCTTATAATCATAAATTTCATTTTCATGATTTTCGTTTAGAAGAACAAAATGGGCAACAAGAAATTGTATTCGATGTGACGGTTCCAGATTCTGTCGAAGCAAGTGATCTTGAGCTTCATGAAATGATTACGAAAGATTTGTCGGAAGAATTAAACCGATATCCAATCCGTATTCACTTTGATCGCGATTACTTTTTAAAAGAATAAATAGATAAAGACTTTAAATTCAAAAAGAGGATTTAAAGTCTTTATACATTCAAAACACCTTACTAGTCCCTTCATAGGAAACGAATAAGATGTTTTTATTATTCACTTTATGATTTTGAACGTATATTATAGGAGACGCCTAGTATTTGGACGGTGATGATCGGGGTAAGAGCGATAAACGCAATGACACCAAAAGCGTCTAGTGCATCTGCAGTCGAAATATAATTCGCTGCACCTTGAGCAAAAGCCAATATAAAAGTAACCGCCATCGGTCCAGACGCTACCCCTCCTGCATCGAAAGCAATTCCTGTGAAAATTGGAGGGGAGAAGAAAGAGAGAACAATAGCAAGAACAAAACCAGGAAGAAGAACATGCCAAACTTCAAAACCTCCTAATGAAATGCGCAGCATAGAAAGACCCACGGCAATACCTACACCTAGTGATAATGCAGACATGAGAATCGGCTTTTTAATTTGTCCATTACTGACTTCACTCACTTGGTCTCCAAGCACTTGAACAGCAGGTTCAGCTAGTACCACGACGAGACCTAAAATCAATCCAATAATAATTAACCACCACATTCCATAGGTAGCTATTTCACTTCCTAAAAAGTGCCCCATATCCATAAAGCCTTCATTGACTCCGATGAGAAACATGGTTAAGCCGATAACTGTGTAGCCGAAGCCTTTAAAAATCTTCATTAATTCACTTTTTTCTGTTTTAAATGTTAGCCAGTTCATGATTAAAAATAAAATAATAATAGGAAGTAGGGCAATGAAGGATTCTAAGAAAGTAGGGCCGATTGCCGATATAATCGGTGAGATAACATCATCAGTATATTCATATTGCACATCAGCTGCTTGAATATCACTTTGAGTGAATAACACGAGTAAAAAAACGGCAATAATTGGGCCCGTGCTCATGGCACCGACCAGACCGAAAGAATTTTCATTCGCTTCATCTCCACCTTTACGAGCAGCAATACTTGCGGAAAGCACTAAAACAAAAGGAGTCGTTAACGCACCTGTTGTTGCACCCGAAGCATCAAAGGCCATCGCAATGGTACCTTCATCGGCGAAAAAGGCTAAGATAAAAATAGCAATATAAATGATTAAAAAGAACTTGCTAATGGAGAAGTTATGCATAAGGCGGAAAACGCCAAATGCAATCATAATACCGACACCAATCGAAACAGCAACAACAACGATGGGCGCAATTAAAAGTCCACCCGTTGCTGTTTCGATTTCTTGGCCTAAGATTAATAAATCAGGTTCAGCCACAGTTACCGAAAACCCCAAGATAAAACTAATAAAAGCAATCAGCCACCTGGATGCTGTTTCAGCAACCGTGTTCCCAAACTTTTTTCCTGCGGGTTCCATTCCTGTTTCAATACCATACAAAAAAATTCCTAAACCTACAATAATCAATAGAGCTCCGAGAATAAAACTCCACATCATTGACGAAGTAATATCAACCACAAATAATGATAAAAGGATTACAATAATCACTACTGGCGACACGGACATCAATGTTTCTTTAAACGATTCTTTTAATATCTTCATCGGTCACATCCTTTTTATTTGGTTACTATTTATCATACCAAAACTGATAGACAAATAGTAAAAGATCAGCTTATAAGATGAGACTTATGATTGGAGAAGGAAACGAAACTTCTCCTTGAAATGTAAAAAGAAAACGTGTACAATAAAATCATGATATGGATTGTGACTGGTAAAGCAGGCAAAACCTAAATAGCATATACAATATTTGTGCCCAAAATTTTATTTTTTTGGCGTATACTTATTGTATATCTGTTTAGGTTTTTTTATTTGGAAGGAGGTTATCAATGGGTGGAAATTGTACAAATTTTTAATAATAACGTTGTCTTAACCACTGATCAAGAGAAGAATGAGATCGTGGTTATGGGTAAAGGGATTGGTTTTCAAAAGAAAAAGGGCGACAGGATTGATTCAAAATTAATTGATAAAAAATTTATTTTGACAGAGAATGTTGCCCAATCAATTTTTCCAGATATCTATCATCAATTATCTGAAGATGAGATTGATGTCGTTATTGAAATTATAAGTATGGCAGAGGAAAAGCTGAATGTGGAATTTCAATCGAATTTGTATATTGCGTTAGCGGATCATATTCATTATACCTTAGAACGCACAAAACAAGTCCTGCCTTTAACGAACCCATTAAATTATGAAGTACGTAAGTATTATCCTGAAGAATATAAAGTAGGAAAAGCAGCTTTAGAACTCATTGAAAAGCGCTTAGGTATTTCGTTATACAAAGATGAAGCTTCGTCTTTAGCTCTTCACTTTGTAACGGGTCAAAAAGAAGGGTACTTAATTTCTCAAACAGTAAAAGTGACTGAAATTGTTCACAATATTTTAAATATCGTTCGAATTTACTTTGGGACCAACTTTGATGAAGAATCCATTTCATACGCAAGATTTTTAACCCATGTGCAGTACTTTGCGCATCGAGTCGTTTTTGGTGAACAAAAAGGAACTACGGATTCGTTTCTCTATGAACAAGTTCAGAAGTCTTATCCAGAAACTTTTGAATGCGTCCTTCGAATTAAGCAATTTATTGAAACGACTTATGATTTTGAAATGGGTGAAGATGAACAAGTTTACTTAACTATTCATATTGAACGGATTTTAAAAAACGAATAAAACTAAAACAGATAGGAGCAAGAAAAATGGCGAATAAAAAACAAGAAGAACTCGCTCGCGATATAATAGAAAATATCGGTGGCGAAGAAAATGTCGATGGGCTACGTCACTGTATTACACGCTTACGATTTAACTTGAAAGATGAAAGTAAAGCAAATACCGATTACTTAAAGAAACGTGATGGTGTTGTAACGGTTGTTCAAAGTAGCGGACAATACCAAGTCGTGATTGGTAACGAAGTGGCAGAAGTATATGATGCAATTACTGAAGTATCAGGAATAGGAGATGGAAGCTCTTCAGGAGGATCAAATAATAACGAACATGATGACCGAAATGTAATAGATAAATTTATTGATTTTATTTCAGGAGTATTCCAACCATTCTTAATGGCCCTTGCTGCTACAGGAATGATTAAAGGTGTTGTCGCTCTTTTAGGTACGATTGGTGTTGATCCAGAAAATGGATTATATCAAGTATTAAATTTTGCTGGGGATGGATTTTTCCAATTTCTACCAATTATGGTAGCGATTACTGCGGCGCGTAATTTTAAAATGAATCAGTTTACCGCTTTAGCGATTGCAACTGCATTCTTACATCCCTCTTTGAGCGAATTAGCCAATGGGGAAGTTTTATATACATTATTTGAAGGTACGGCATTTGCTTCACCAATTTACTCAACTTTTTTAGGAATTCCTATTATTTTACCGGCAGCAGGTAATTATTATTCTGCTATTATTCCTATTATTTTAGCGGTATGGCTTGGATCTTATGTTGAAGCTTGGATGAAAAAAATTATACCTAGTGTTGTTAGATCCTTCTTAACGCCATTCTTTACAGTTATTATCACGGTGCCTATCGCATTAATAGTTATTGGTCCAGTAGCTTCATGGGGAGCAGACCTCATTGGAGTAATATTTACAAGTCTTCTTGATTTTAGTCCTTTAATTTTTGGAGCACTTTTAGCTGCTTCGTGGCAACTACTAGTGATTTTCGGATTACATTGGGGAATAATACCTATAACATATGTATTATTAGCTGAACAAGGAATTAACCCAATGGGCCCACCAATGATGGCTTCTACTTTTGGTGTGCTAGGAGTTGTACTTGCACTAGTCATTAAATCAAAGGAAAAACAAATTAAAGATATTGGAATTCCAGGAATTATTTCTTTAATATTTGGGATTTCGGAGCCAGTCATTTATGGTTTAATGCTTCCGATGAAAAAGTCATTTATGTATGCAATTATCGGTAATATTGTAGGTGGAGCTTATTTAGGAATGATGAATGTTGTTGCTCATAGAACCGGTGGATTAGGAGTGTTTTCTATATTCAACACTATTGATCCAAATGGGGAATTAACAATGAACTTTTGGAATGTAATTATCGGATTTGGTATTTCGATTCTTGTAGGTTTTGCCTTACAAATGATTTTTCCTGTTCCGAATTTAGAAGAAGAGACAACAGAGGCTACACCTGAAGAAGATAAAAATGGAGAAAGCGTTGCTACTAGTGAAGAAATTCAAGAAAGTGCGAAACAAGACATTATTGCAAGTCCAGTAACTGGTGAAATTATCACACAAGAAGACATTGAGGATCAGGTATTCGCAAGTGGAGCTATGGGCAAAGCCCTTGCAATTAACCCAACAGAAGGAGTCATCTATGCACCAGCGAATGCAACTGTCACGACAATCTTTCCCACAGGACATGCGGTTGGTTTAACAACAGAAGAAGGTACAGAAATTTTAATTCATATTGGACTAGATACTGTTGAGCTTGATGGTGAAGGCTACGAAAAACTGGTTGAAGCGGATGATAAAGTAGAAGCTGGGCAAGAGTTAATTCGTTTTGATATCGATTTAATTAATGAACGCGGTTTCTCAGTTCAGACGCCTATTGTTGTTACAAATACAAATGAGTTTGAAGATGTCTTGTTTACAGATGAAGCAGCTGTTGAACGAGGAGATTATTTATTAACTTCTGTAAGATAAATAATGAAAATTGGTGTTTAAATTTAGTTTTGTTAAACTGTTATAGTAAGAAAAAATGAGGAGGAATAAAATGGGTTTTCCAAAAGGTTTCTTATGGGGTGGCGCGACAGCCGCTAACCAATATGAAGGGGCTTATAATGTTGATGGTAAGGGATTAAGTGTGCAAGATGTTATGCCAAATGGCTTGCAAACTCCACCAACTGAAGAACCAACCGAGGATAACTTAAAATTAAAAGGTATCAACTTCTATGAAAATTATAAAGAAGACATTAAATTATTCGCAGAGATGGGGTTCAAAGTTTATCGAACGTCAATCGCCTGGTCACGTATTTTCCCAAATGGGGACGATGCTGAACCAAATGAAGAAGGCTTACAATTTTATGATGATGTTTTTGATGAACTGACAAAATATGATATTGAACCTTTGGTGACATTATCTCATTATGAACCGCCACTAAATTTAGCACGTAATTATGATGGTTGGACAGATCGTCGTTTGATCGATTTCTTTAACCGCTATGTACGAACAGTCTTTGAGCGTTATCAAGACAAAGTAAAATACTGGCTAACATTTAATGAAGTCAATTCAATTATTGGTGCACCAGCAAATGGTGCGATCTTTAAATCGAAAGAAGAGCTTACGACAGAAGAATTATGGCAAGCTGCTCATAATCAATTGGTTGCTTCTGCCTCTGCCACGAAAATCGCTCATGAAATCAATCCAGATTTAGAAGTAGGCTGTATGGTCATCTCAATGCCTGCCTACCCAATGACACCAGATCCAGAAGATATGCTGGCTGTTCGTCAATTTGAAAATCAGAACTATGCTTTTACAGATATTCACGTTCGTGGAGAGTACCCAGGCTATCTCAAACGCTATTTAAAAGAAAATAATGTTGAGATTGAATTTGAAGAAGGAGATGCTGAGTTACTGAAAGAACATACCGTTGACTTCATCTCATTCTCTTACTACATGAGTACTGCAATGGCCCATAATCCAGAGGTCTATGAAGGTAGCGAAGGAAATATTATGGGTGGAATCAGTAACCCCACCCTAGAAAGTTCAGAATGGGGTTGGCAAATTGATCCAGTGGGTCTTCGTCTCGTTTTAAATGATTTCTGGGATAGATACCAACTACCACTCTTCATCGTCGAAAATGGTCTGGGTGCTAAAGACGAGCTCATCCAAGACGAAGAGGGTAATTATACGGTTGAAGATGATTACCGAATTGACTATCTAAAGAAACACTTGCAACAAGTTGGTGAAGCCATTGAGGATGGCGTGGAGGTCATGGGTTATACATCTTGGGCGCCAATTGATTTAGTTTCAATGTCAACTGCTCAAATGAGTAAGCGTTACGGTTATATTTATGTGGACCGTGAAGATGACGGTAGTGGCTCGATGGAACGCTACAAGAAAAAATCATTCGATTGGTACAAAGAGGTTATTGAAACCAATGGCCAAGTACTGTACGAAGACTATTCTAAATAATACTAACAGGAGGAATAAAATGAGTTTTCCAAAAGACTTTTTATGGGGTGGCGCGACTGCCGCTAATCAATACGAGGGTGGCTATAACGAAGGAGGACGCGGACTCGCAAACGTTGATGTTGTTCCGCATGGTGAGGATCGCTATCCAATTATCACTGGACAAATGAAACATTTGGACTTTGATGAAGATCATTATTACCCTGCTAAAGTAGGTGTTGATTTTTACCACCGTTATAAAGAAGATATTGCATTACTTGGTGAGATGGGCTTCAAAACTTTCCGTATTTCAATTGCTTGGACAAGAATTTTTCCAAATGGAGACGAAAGCGAGCCAAATGAAGAAGGGTTACAGTTTTACGAAGATGTTTTCAAAGAAATGCATAAGCATGGAATTGAACCCCTTGTAACTATTACTCACTTTGACATGCCGATTCATTTAATTAAAGAATATGGAGGCTGGCGTAATCGTAAGGTTGTTGACTTTTACGAAAACTTAGTCCGCACTTTATTTACCCGTTATAAAGGTTTAGTAAAATATTGGATTACTTTTAACGAGATTAATATGATTTTACATGCACCATTTATGGGAGCCGGTCTTGTTTTTGAAGAAGGAGAAAACGAAGAAGAAGTAAAATATATTGCAGCCCATCATGAATTAGTAGCGAGTGCTTTAGCTACAAAAATTGCTAAAGAAATTGATCCTGAAAATCAAATCGGTTGTATGATAGCTGCGGGTCAATATTATCCACAAAGTCCAGATCCTAAAGATGTACGTGCAGCCCAAATTGAGAACCAAGGAAACTATTTCTTTGTTGATGTTCAATCCCGTGGAGAATATCCAAATTACGCACTAAAAGATTTGGAACGCAAAGGAATCAAGATTCCGTTTGAAGAAGGAGATAAAGAATTACTAAAAGAAAATACTGTAGATTACATTTCATTTTCTTATTACTCTTCTCGTGTGGCCGCACATCCGGATAATATTGAAGGAGAACTTACTGCAGGCAACATTTTCGAGTCATTGAAGAACCCATACTTAAAAGAAAGTGAATGGGGTTGGCAAATTGATCCATTAGGTTTCCGTATTACTATGAATGAATTATATGATCGTTACCAAAAACCGCTATTTGTCGTTGAAAACGGACTAGGTGCCAAGGATGAATTCAACGAGAACGGCGAAATCATTGATGACTACCGCATTGAGTATTTACAAGAACATATCCAAGCAATGAAAGATGCGATTGAATTAGATGGTATCGAAATGCTAGGATACACCACTTGGGGAGCGATTGATTTAGTATCCGCAAGTACAGGAGAAATGGCAAAACGTTATGGTTTTGTTTATGTCGACCGTGATAATGAAGGTAACGGTACACTTGACCGTTCGAAGAAAAAATCATTTGATTGGTATAAAAAAGTCATCGAAACCAATGGTGAAGATTTAAGCAATACAAAAGGTTAAAAAATGAATAGTAATAAACTAATCGAGAAGCCTATTGTGGTTTCTCGTTTTTCATTCTCAAGTTAGTGATATTAAAAACTTTTTCAAACCAGCTTTAGAGTATGACAATTATAATGAAATAAATTACGAGCTTAAAGAAATAGGAATTAGATTATCGAAGTATCTTCATTTGAATGAGACTTATGAATTCGATAATTTTAAAATATTATTGTTTTAAAAGCGGTTTCTTGTTAAAATTAATATTGTTATTTAAATCACAAAAATATGGGAGGAAATAATATTGAGTAAATTGAAAAATAAGATTGCAATCATTACGGGTGCTGCATCTGGTATGGGTAAAGCGACTGCAGAAATCTATGCCAAAGAAGGAGCAAAACTTATTTTAGCTGACTTTAATGAAGAAGGTGTAAAAGAATTATCAAATACATTAAATAGTAAAGGTCATGAAACATTGGCCCTTACAGTAGATGTCTCTGATAAAGAGGATGTCGAAAATATGATTGATACAGCGGTTACAGAATTCGGAACATTGGATATACTAGTAAATAATGCTGGAATCATGGATAGCTTCGAACCAGTCGGCGAAATTACAGACGAAAAATGGGACAGAATTTTTGATGTGAATACAAAAGGTGTCATGCGTGCTATGCGTAGAGCGGTTAATTATTGGTTAGATAATGATAAAGCCGGTAATATTATCAATACGATTTCGACCGGTGGTTTAAATGGCGCCCATGCCGGAGTCGCTTATGGGGCATCTAAACATGCGGTTGTTGCTTTGACGAAAAATACTGCCTTCATGTATGCGGAAGACAATATTCGTGTAAACGGAATTGCACCGGGTGCTGTCGATACAAATATCGGATCAACGATCAAAAATGCGAGCGAAAAAGGTGTGGCTCGTACAGGTATTACACAAGCGGTGAGTCCAAGACTTGGAAAATCAGAAGATATTGCAAATGTTGCGTTATTTTTAGGTTCTGATGAATCCGATTTTGTGAATGGGACAATCGTTGTTGCAGATGGTGGTTGGACAGCAGGGTTCTAAAATAAAAAGCATAATTGTAAAAAAACCGGACCTCGCGTCCGGTTTTTTAGTCCTCAATAATATCTGTGTTATCGATGAGACTAGTAGAAATTTTCCAATTTTCACATAAATAATTCACGCGACAACTGAAATACAGTTGTTTGGTAATTCGTCAAGTAGTCAGAAATGAAGAATTACTTTTAGAAGGAATACCAAAGATCCGAAATCAAAAACAAATCTACAAAGTTTTTCATATAGGGTACGAGAGAATTATAGGAAGCCTCCTAGTTACGTCGTTGAGACTTAATTATAGAGATTCACTGGCTTTTTTATTTGCAAACATAGAAATAGTAGCAATGAATTTGAATTGATTCATTAACATCATAAATTATAGAATCATTTATTTTCCTAGATGAATTTTATCATTCAAGATTAAAAAAAGATTCTAATCGTATTAGACATATTTTTTATAATGAAGGCGCTTATTTTGCGTGTAGAATAGTTTTCAATTAAAGTTATTCTAGCGAAAAAATTTTAGTATTGTGCATATTTATTCTACCTTTCTTCAAGAAAGCTGGTGATTGTTTCAACTGAAAAATTACACTTTTTATTTTTACAAATCACAGATGAGTGGATGAAGCCGACTGAATTGTTATGAAAAGAAAGGATAAATCACATGGACAAGAAAAAGGACGCACAACGGTCAGAGGACGATAAAAAGAAACAGATAGATCAACATCACAGAAAAAATACAGGCTCTGATAAAAAAATGACGAGTGATACGGGTTTTAAAGTTTCTAATGATCGCTGGAGTCTGCGAGCAGGAAAGCGAGGGCCTTTACTCTCACAAGACATTCATTTTTACAGAAAACAATCTCGCTTTAATCGAGAACGTATTCCTGAAAAAGTAGTGCATGCTAGAGGGTTTGGAGTATATGGTGATTTTGAACTTACTAAATCTATGAAAGAGTATACAGTCGCAGATTTTTTACAAGAACCCGGCACAGTAACACCAGTGTTCAATCGATTTTCTAATTTTATTGGAAACAAAGGGTCAAAAGACACAGCGGTAGATATACGAGGATTTGCGACAAAATTCTATACTAAAGAAGGAAATTACGATATGTTGGCTCTACAATTTCCGGTCTTTATTATTTCAGACGCGATTAAGTTTATGGATGTTACTCACGCTGTTAAACCTAATCAAACAACGCATATACCGCAAGCGACAGTCGCTCATGATCACTTTTGGGACTATGTGGCTAATAACCAAGAATCAGCGCATATGGTGATGTGGCTGATGTCGCAACGAGGGCGCCCAAGAAGCTGGCGGATGATGGAAGGCTATCCGATCAATACGTTTCGTTTTATAAATAAAGAAGGAAAACCTACTTTTGTTCGTTTTGTCTGGAAACCAAAATTAGGTGTGCATTCATTATTAATGGAAGAGGCAAATATTATTGGAGGAGTCGATCCAGATTTTCACCGTCGAGATATTATTGAAGCGATTGAAAAAGGAGCTTATCCTGAGTATGACTTAGGAGTCCAGTTAATTCCAGAAGAAGATGAATTTAAGTACGATTTTGATGTACTTGATTCGACAAAATTATGGCCAGAAGAAGTAGTGCCGGTTGAAATCATTGGAAAGCTAACGTTAAATCGTTTAGTTGATAACTTTTTTGCAGAAGAAGAACAATCTTCCTTTGATCCGTCTACGTTGATCCCAGGGATTGATTTTACAAATGATCCTGTTTTACAAGGACGGGCTTTTGCTTACCGTGATACAGATTATTATCGATTAGGAACAGGGAACATTAATGAAATTCCTGTAAATAAACCAATTTCTGAAGTAAACACAAACTTTAGAGACAGTTATTCACGCTATCCCATTGATGAAGATGATGTGACATATCATGAAAATTCATTAGCGAATAATACACCTGCAGAAGCGTCGCCAGAGGAAGGCGGTTTTACACATTTTCCGGAAAAAGTAGAAGGCTATTTAACGCGGGAAGCGCCCAGTGAATCCTTCCTTGACTACTTTTCTCAGGCGAGACTTTACTGGAATAGTTTGGCATCATTTGAAAGAAAAGACTTAATCGATACGTTTACCTATCACCTACAATATGTAAAAGATCAGTCAGTTAGAGAACAGAACGTTAAGATGTGGGCGAATGTAGATAATGACTTTGCAAATGAGCTTGCAGATCGATTAGGTGTAGACCGTCCTAAAAATTCTCAAGTAGAAGAAACAAGAAATTCCCCTGCACTTAGTATGGCAAATACGGCATTCTCTGCTTCTACTCAAAAAGTAGGGGTGCTCATTGGTGATGATTTTGACGGTGAAGAAGTTAATCAAGTTTTAGAAAAGCTGAAAGAACAAGGAGCTTTTGTGCATATTGTCAGTGAGAACTTAGGAACTCTTACTGGTCAGGATGGAACTGAGTTACAAGTACAAGAGACTTTTAAAACCAAGCATCCAGTTTTATACGATGCTCTTTATATTGTTGGAGGAGAAGCGAAAGACCAAGAAAAATTCAATCAATACCTGATGGAATTTTATTATGATACCTATAAATTCTTTAAGCCGATAGGGATTACTCAAAATGGCAAAAAATATCTTGAAATTTCTAAAGGAGAAAATCCGCTAGGTGTTGTGTATGCTGCATCTGCGACTGATTTTCCTGAAGAATTTGTCGAAGCTGTTGCTCAAAAGCGTTTTTGGGACCGAAAATAAGCTTAAGAAATTAGGAATCTAGTTTATATTCAAAAAAGAGAGTCTACGAAAACAGACTCTCTTTTTAATGTTTCATTTTGTATTTTTAATTTTGCTTCATTCAGTAAAAAAATCCTTCGATTTAAAAAAATTATTGATTTATTATAAGTCGATCGGTTGTCCGCCTGTTACACCGTAAATTTGCCCTGTAATATAGCTTCCTTCATCTGAAGCAAGAAGGACATAGATAGCCGCAAGCTCAACGGGCTGACCAGCACGACCTAGAGGGCTATTTTGACCAAATTCTGGTAATTCACCTTCTAGACGACCTTTGTCCAATTGAATGGGTGTCCAGATTGGACCGGGAGCTACACCGTTCACACGTACTCCTTTATCCGCAAAGTAACTGGATAGTGTGACCGTAAAGTTACTGATCGCACCTTTTGTAGCCGCATAGTCAATCAGTGGTTGACTTGGGTTAAAGGATTGAACAGAGGTTGTAGTGACAATCGCACTACCAGGTTCTAGATATTCTTCAGCTGCTTTTACAGTTTCAAACATACTAATAATATTTACTTTAAATGTATCATGGACTTGTTCCATTGGTAAATCTTGTAGATTAGGATGTGAAATTTGTTGGGCAGCGTTTAATACTAGAGTGTCTAAACCTCCGAATTCTTCACCTGTTTTTTCAACAATCTCAGTAGCTGCGCGATCTTCACGTAAATCATACGGCAGAAGTAGCGCTTTTTGACCAGCTTGTTCAATATATTCTTTGACTTCATTCGCATCTTGTTCTTCACCAGGGAAAAATTGAATCGCAACATTCGCACCTTCTCGTGCATAAGCAATCGCTGCAGCGCGGCCGATTCCAGAGTCTCCACCTGTGATTAAAGCATTACGTCCTTTCAAACGTTCATGTCCTTTATAAGAATCTTCTCCACAGTCAGGTTTCGGCTCCATATCATCTTGTATTGCTGGAGTATCTTGTTCTTGATCAGGAAACTTATCCGTATAATATTCTTTGCGAGGATCTCTTAAATGTTCATTCTTCATCAATAACAACTCCTATTTATTTATTTTATTCACATGCCTAGATTACCATCAGAGAATTTTTTTGACTACTAAAACGAATTGTTTTTCTTAATTTAATGACAATAGAATATAGATTTGGTAAACTATAATTAGTCATTTAGCTAACTAGCTAAATGTTAAGCATATAGAACGAGAGAGGAGAGATGCTATGGGATTTCAAGAAACATTTAAGGCTTTATCCGATCCGACTCGTCGGCGTATCTTAGAAATATTAAAACCTGGTCGAATGACAGCAGGCGAAATTGTTGCTGTGTTTGATGTTACAGGAGCGACCATTTCTCGCCATCTTTCTGTGTTAAAGAATGCAGGATTGGTCAGTGATTTAAAAGTAGGAAAATATATTTATTATGAATTAAATACTTCTGTCGTAGAAGAAGCTATGCAGTGGTTAGCAAATATTATTGGAAAGGAAGGAGATTAAATGCAAAAGTTTTTTTCATCCTTATAATCGTAAAATTTGGCTAGTATTTATTCTTACCTTGCTCATTGGAATATTTATTTTTCCAAAACTTCCAGAAGAGATTCCTGTTCATTTTGATGTTTCAGGATATGCGGATAGTTATGGGAGTCGTTGGACTATTTTTCTAGCTCCTGGCATAAATTTCGCTATGATTTTTCTTGCAGAAAGCTTACGAAAAATTGATCCAAAATCAGGAACCTATAAAAAATTTGAACCGCATTATTATAATATTCACTTTATTATCGCTCTTTTAATGATGGGCATTCAATTGATGACCATATTCTATACGTTTGGCTATGAGATCAATGTATCCAGAATCATGCCCTTAATGATGGGTCTTCTATTTATCTTTTTAGGAAATATGATGCCTAAGTTTAAACCTAATTATTTTGTAGGCATTAAAACAAGCTGGACTTTAGCATCTGAAAGAGTATGGTACATGACACATCGACTAGCTGGTAAAGTTTGGGTCATTGGAGGACTCTTCGCAGTATTCCTTGTGTTTTTACCTACCCGAGCGATTGTCCGGGCCTTTATTATTATTCTAGCATTTTTGGTCTTAATCCCTGTATTGGCCTCACTATATTTTTATCAAAAATATGAGAAGTAAATATAAAACCTTCAGAGTTTGATGATTCTGAAGGTTTTATATTTATAAATTGCTTAAAGCGCTCACAAAGTTTATTATGATGGTACATTAAAGAGCAGGGAGAACACATATAATGAAATTACTTAAAGTTTTAACAAAAAGAGATCAATTATTTATGGTTCTTATTCTCATTTTTATTTTTGGACAAGTCTGGTTGGAATTACAATTACCCGCATATATGCAGGCCATTACTGTACTGATCCAAACGCCTGGCAGTGAGCTGGAGCAGATCATGTCTGTGGGTGGTTTTATGATTTTAGCCGCTTTGGGCAGCTTAATATTTTCAATGTTGGTCGCTGTGCTCATCGCCAATGTTGCCGCTAATTTTGCTGCAAATTTAAGAGAACGACTTTTTGATACCGTGTTATCCCTTTCCGTGGAAGATATTGGTGGTTTTTCTAAAGCGAGTTTGATCACACGATCAACCAATGATATTACTCAGATCCAAGTATTTTTAGTTATGGGACTCCAAATGTTGATTCGGTCACCGATTATGGCGACTTGGGCGATCTTGCGTATTTCAAATACAGAGTGGGCGTGGACGATGGCTACAATGATTGCTGCGATCATTTTGTTTCTTATTATAGGCTTAGCTATGTATTTTGCAATTCCTAAATTCAAACGACGTCAGAAATTTACAGATCAGCTCAATTTAATTACCAGAGAAAATCTCACGGGTATGGACGTCATTCGCGCATACAATGCGGAAACCTATCAAACGGATAAATTTGAACAAGTGAATACGGATTTTACCAATACCAATATCTTTGTCAGTAGAATTATGGCCATTATGCAACCGTCTATTTTAATCATCATGAATGTTTTAACGCTGGCAATTTATTGGATAGGTGCCATTCTGATTCAGAATACAACGGCAGGCAACGAAGTGGTTTTATTTTCAGAAATGATTGTATTTACTACCTACGCTATTCAAGTGATTATGTCTTTACTCATGCTCATCGTTGTTTTTGTCATTTTCCCTCAAGCAAAAGTTTCAGGTGATCGTATTTTAGAAGTATTGGACACAAAATCGACGATTATTGAAGGGACAGAGACAAAAAGTAAAGAAGACCATTTAGGTGAAGTTGAATTTCGGAATGTTTGTTTCCGCTATCCTCATAGCGAAAATAATATATTAAAAAATATCTCTTTTAAAGTAAAAGCGGGCGGGACAACGGCCATTATAGGAGCGACAGGTAGCGGGAAAAGTACTTTAATCAATTTAATCCCGCGGTTTTACGATGTAACTGCTGGTGAAGTATTGGTTAATGGACGGAATGTAAAAGAATATACTGAAAAAGCTCTAAATAATACGATTGGTTTTGTTACGCAATCAGCGGTTTTGTTTTCAGGGAATATTAAAGAAAATATTGCTTATGGAGAAAATGCAAGAGAAGAGATAACAGAAAATAAAATCCAAGAAGCAGCAGAGATTGCACAAGCTAGTGAATTTATCGAGAAGCTTGAGGAAAAATACCAGTCGCCTGTTGCACAAGGAGGCACAAATTTTTCAGGAGGACAAAAACAAAGGATTACCATTGCGCGAGCAATTGCTCGCGAGCCTGATATTTTAATTTTCGATGATTCTTTTTCAGCGCTTGATTTTAAAACAGATCGGCAATTAAGAAGCGCACTCAAACACGAAATGCCTCAAACGACAAAAATTATTGTCGCTCAAAGGGTCGGGACCATTAAAATGGTCGATCAAATTATTGTGCTAGAAAAAGGCCATATAGTGGGAATTGGGACCCACCAAGAATTATTAGAGACAAATAAAGTTTATCAAGAAATTGCCCATTCTCAATTATCAGAGGAGGAATTGACGTGAGAAGACAACAAACAGAAACTGAGAAACCAAAAAACTTCTTTGATACCTGGAAAAAATTACTTAAATATAGTCGACGTTATTGGGCAGGTCTTTTAATAGCTATCCTTTTTGCGGTACCTCCAAAAGTTCTATGAAAAACAATGATAAAAAATAAGCTGTAAAGATAT
>CAJUOQ010000039.1 GCA_910588235.1 uncultured Atopostipes sp.
CGTATGGTGGTGTGAGGGGACGATAAATAAATTAATTATTTATCTCCTACTCGATCTTGCTTAAGCCAGATCTTTCGCGTATTGTTATATTATAGAAATCAAGTTAGAAAGTTGGAGAAAAAATGGCTCGAAAGAAAAAACCACAAGAAGTGAGTATTATTCCTACGAAACGCGACAGCGATGTCGTGACTGATTTACAAGTGATCATCAAAGATCGAGTGATCGGTGAGATTTACCAAGATGAAGGCGAGCGCCATTACCAAGTCACAAACCTAAAGGACCAAAAAGGGACGGCATTAACCATTGAAGATGCTGTTCAAAGTATTTTAGCAGATTATAATTTACATAAATAATCTTGATGAAATAAACGTATGGTTAAAAGTTAAGGAGGACGCCTATGGATACAAACTATACGAAAAAATATAACCTGGTGGATGCGATTAAAATTATTATGGAAAATTGGACACGCGCTTCCGTCATGCAGGGCGCAGCCGAGATGGCTTATTATTTGTTGCTATCGCTTGTTCCTATTCTCTTAGTTATCGCAAACGTTATTCCTTTATTGCCTATTAATACGTCGGAAGTTCTCTCAATTATTGAGCAAGCTTTCCCTAGGGATATCAGTGAAATGTTAATGCCTATTGTAACGGGATATTTAGAGACCTCAAGTGGAGGGGCGATTTCAATCGGGTTACTGGCCTCGATTTGGTCAGCGAGTAAAGTATTTAGTACAATGAGACGAATATTAGACGAAGTATATGGTGCGAATGCGTCAGAAAACTTTATTATTGCTCGTTTGCTTTCACTCGTAGCAATGGTCGCTATTTTGTTTGTCGTTGGTGCTGCGGTCTTTGTCTTTGTATTTGGAGAACAAATCTTTAATTTTATCAATGATTTTTTAGGAATCCAATTACCTTTTGCACAAGGGCTGTTACAATTAAGATGGGTGGCATTACCCCTTATTTTATTTGCAGTTGGTCTTATTATTTATGATCTCGTGCCTAATCATCACTTGCGTCTTAAATATGCGATTCCTGGATCAATTTTTATGACTCTGGGCCTTGTTTTAATCTCTCAATCCTTCTCGCTCATTACACGTTTTATGGGAGGAGATGCAGTCGCTAACCAAACAGTTGGTGGTTTTATTGTTTTAATGTTATTTTTATATATATCAAGTGCAATTATTTTAATTGGCGCTTTGGTGAACACATTAACTTTTGAGTTGAAAAGTGGGCAATCGGTCCTCGCTTATGAAACGAAGCGACAAGAAAAAGAAGAACGCGAAGAGTCAGGGTGGACCGGTTATCCGGATGAAAATGAAACAGTATTACTTAAAAGAAAGTTATATAAAATTAAATAATTATTTGGTAAATAAATCTTTAACAGAGGAAAGGAAGTTTTCTAGATGACTGTAAAGTATACACAAACAGGTTTATGGATTGAAAAAACAGACGATACCTACCGTATTGGCTTATCCGAAAAAGGACAAGACGATGTGGGAGAAGTTATGTTCATTGAGTTACCAGCTTATGGTGATAAAATTAATGTAGGCGATAATCTCATCGGTGTCGAGGGAGCTAAAGCAGTGACTGAAATTACGACTCCTATTAGTGGCTCGGTGGAGAACGTTCATAAAGAATTAGAAGATCAAACAGATCTGCTAAACTCGGATGATCGTTCTGAAAACTGGATCGTTGAATTAACAGATGTTTTAGGTTTCGATTCGGCTGAACTAGGCAATGATCCATGGTTTGGCGAAGGTGAAAATGAAGAATAAAGATAAAAAACTGGAACTGTGCACTCCATATGCGCAGTTCCAGTTTTTATCTATTAAGTTTAATCTTCTTTAATTAATGTGGCAAAATCATCGAAAACTTTTTGACTTTCTGGCACAACTTCCACTAATATTTCTGGATGCCATTGGAGGGCCATTACTTTTTGCTCACGTTCCATACTTTCAAAGCCTTCGATTAAACCATCTTTTGACCAAGCAACGGGACGGAAAACGTCCGCTAAATCTTTCACGGCTTGGTGATGATATGAATTAATTACTTGTTCTGTTCCTAAAGAAGCACCTAACCAAGAATCTTCGGCAATATTAATCGAATGGGTCGGTGTTTTCCAAGGAGTTGGTTGCGTATGATTGACAGCGAGATCAGAATAATAAGCCAAATCTTGGTAAAGAGACCCCCCGAAAGCAACATTCAACAACTGCAACCCGCGACAAATACCAAAAATAGGTTTCTTTTGGGCCCAAGCTTCTCGGATTAAAGCCAATTCAAAAGCATCGCGGTCTGGTTCAATAATCCCTATTTTAGGTTGTGGCTCTTCATCAAATAACATTGGATTCACATCCGCACCACCCGTTAGAACCAAGGCATCGATCCGTTTAATATAAGAGGCGGCATCTTCCGGTTCAGATAAGGGTAAAATAAAAGGCACCGTTCCTGCATTTTTAAAAGCATCCGTCACAGGTTTGGGTGCTATATTAATATCGAAATTCAATAAATGATTTTCTCCACGAGTTAAATAATAGCCAGCAATACCAACAATGGGTTTCATAATTATCTGATTCCTTTCTGTTCAAACAAATAAAGTCTTTAATGTGTAAACTATAGTTTAACGAAATTATATCTTGAAGTCGAAAAATTAAGTTAGGAGATACTTTATTTGCTATAAAAGATAGAGATCCATCTGGTCAAAAGAGCTCTAAAGTTTTTTAAAAGGATATTATTTTATAGATGTTCATAAATAAGCTACAATGAACGATGAAGAAATATGCGTTTGACTGCATAAATATAAAGATGGAGGCAAATAAAATGTCGAAGTTTATAACAATCACCGGTGATCATAACTCGGCAAAAGTTTTTAATCCAGATATTGATGAAGCATCTTATCAACAAATTCAAAGCATGATGAGTCGCGAAGAGTTTAAAGAGAATAAATTTCGTTTTATGCCCGATGTGCACTATGGTAAAGGATCTACAGTGGGCACAACGATGACAGTGGACGACAAAGTTGTACCAAGTTTTATCGGGGTTGATATTGGTTGTGGGGTGAATGTAACGGAGCTTAAGATTAATAAAAAAGAAGCTTCAGATCCTAAATTTTTAAAGAAATTTGATCGCAATGTCAGACAAAATGTTCCTTTAGGCTTTAAGCGGCATAAGGCTTTCCAAGATTCACCCACTTTAAAGCGCGAAGATTTTATTGTCGCTGATCAGTTAGAGGAAGATATCTTCTATCAATCCATCGGTTCTTTAGGAGGCGGCAACCATTTTGTGAGTTTAGAAGCTTCCGATGATGGAAAAGTCTATTTACTTATCCATTCAGGCAGTCGAAATATCGGACATACAGTGGCTACGATCTATCAAGACCTTGCGGATGCTCAACATCCCAATGATAAAAAAGAAGAAAGCTATCTAGATGGGGAGCTTTTAGAACAATATTTACATGATTTAGCTTTAGCTCAAAAATATGCCTTACAAAATCGAAATGCGATGGCGGATGCGATTTTAAAAAGTAACGGTTTAGAACATCGTGATCGTTTTGATTCCGTGCATAATTATATTGATATGGAGACGATGATCGCACGTAAAGGGGCGATCTCTGCTAAACAAGGTGAAAAATTGATTATTCCGTTCAACTCCAGAGATGGCTCCGTCATTGCGAAGGGGAAGGGCAATGAAGATTGGAACCAATCCGCTCCGCATGGGGCTGGGCGAACCATGTCAAGAACGCAAGCGAAGAAGAAAATACCCTTTCAAGAATATCAAAAAATGATGAAAGATGTCTATTCAACCTCTGTTTCAAAACAAACCCTAGATGAAGCCCCATCTGCTTACAATGAACAACAGAAAATTTTAGAATTAGCCCAACCAACGATTCAAGTTTTAGAATATATTCGTCCTCTTTATAATTTGAAGGGATAAAAATAGAGAAGCCTAAAAAGACAGTTGACACTTATTTTTTAATCTGCTAAGATATTAGATAACTTAGACGCAAGAATATATTGAATTAAATAATATAAAAACTTTGAAAAGAAGAGTAAGCTTTGGAAACATGCACAGAGAGCCTCGTTTGGTGAAAGAGGTCTGAAGGAAGAAGCCGAAAATGGTCTTTGAGAAGGATTGATGAACGTTGAACGCAAATCAATCCCGGTAGCACCCGATAACGTGCCTCGGTATAATAGATGATAGATTTATCTACGTACTGGCTGAGGTTGTTTCAGTGATGAGGCAACGTTTAAAGGTGGTAACACGAAAGAAAGCTTTCGTCCTTTTTGAATGAGTAGCATTCAAAGGATGAAAGCTTTTTTTGTTTCTAAAATAAGGAGGAGGATTTCCATGATTACATTAAACCATATAAATAAAACTTATGAAGGAAAAAGACATTCAGTCACCGCTGTGGATGATGTTTCTTTGTCAGTGGACGAAGGAGAAATATACGGCATTATTGGATATTCAGGAGCTGGGAAGAGTACTTTAATCCGGATGTTAAATGGCTTAGAACAGCCCACAACAGGTGATGTATTGATTAATGGCGAAAATTTAAATCATTTATCACGAAAAGAACTACGTGAAAGACGACAAAAAATAGGAATGATTTTCCAACATTTTAATTTACTTTGGAGTCGGACAGTCAAAGAAAATATTCTTTTACCTCTTGAAATCGCCAATGTCCCTCAAGGAGAAAGAGACAGTAAAGCCGAAGAGTTAATCGGACTTGTAGGCCTGAAAGGAAGAGAGGATGCTTATCCATCACAACTTTCTGGTGGGCAGAAGCAACGAGTAGGGATTGCGCGGGCATTAGCCAATGATCCAGAAGTTTTACTTTGTGACGAAGCGACAAGCTCACTTGACCCCCAAACAACAGAAGACGTCTTAGATTTACTCGTGGATATTAACCGACGTTTAAATTTAACGATTGTTGTCATTACCCACGAAATGAATGTCATTCGAAAAATTTGTAAACGTGTGGCTGTGATGGAAGCGGGAAACATTATTGAAGAAGGGGACGTTGTGGATATTTTTAAAAATCCACAAAACCAAGCAACTAAACGTTTTATTCGTCAAGACACGGATCCAGATAGTGAAAATACGGACGATATTTTTGAAAAACTCATTCAAGAATTTCCCAATGGTCAATTGCTTCATTTGAGATTCCATGGAGGTAGTACGCAATCACCAATTATTTCGAAAATTAGCCGTGATTATGAAGTGGATATCAATATTATCCAAGGCAATATTCAATCTACACAAGAGACTTTACTGGGCTCTTTATATGTTCAAATTCTTGGAGATAAAGAAAATATCAAACAAGCCATTGATGAATTTAAGCGTATGAATGTTGAGACAGAGGAGGTAAATAATGTTGACGCAGATTAGTATCGGCCAGAGTATTATTTCGCAATATTTTGAATTCTCTGAGGTAAATTGGGAGCGAGTCTATGAGGCTTCGCTAGAAACAATTTATATGACTTTTGTATCAGTCATTGCGGTCTTCTTTTTAGGAATTATATTAGGATTAATTTTATTTGAAACAGGCGAAAAGAATAATTTATTTTCAAAAATTATTCATCAAGTCGTTGCTTTTTTTGTTAATATTTTCCGTTCGATTCCTTTTATCATACTCATTGTGTTACTGATTCCTTTCACAAAGGAACTGGTCGGGAGTATGACTGGTCCAACTGCTGGACTTCCGGCTCTAATTTTGGCGTCCGCGCCTTTTTATGGTCGGCTAGTCGAAACAGGATTTCGTGAAATCGATCGAGGAGTCATTGAAGCCGCTGAATCCATGGGCGCAAATAAAGCAGAAATTATACTGAAAGTTCTCATTCCCGAAAGCTTACCGTCCATTATAGCGGGCATAACCACCACAACGATTTCACTGGTTGGTTATACAGCAATGGCTGGGGTTATCGGAGCCGGCGGTTTAGGAAACTTAGCCTACCTAGAAGGTTTTCAACGGAGTCAGCCAACGGTTACTTTAGTGGCCACGATTCTTATTTTAATTCTAGTATTTATTATCCAAACCATCGGAGATTTACTTGTGAACCGTATTGATAAACGTTAAAAAATAAAGAAAGAACAATTTAGGAGGAAGAAATATGAAAGTCAAACAATGGATAAAAGGGATTAGTTTAGTCGGAGTTGGTTTACTGTTAGCGGCTTGTGGCAATGAGGAGGCAACCGATACCGCAGAGAACAGCAATGAAACAGAAGAAACAACGATTCGAGTGGGAGCTTCAAACGTTCCCCATGCGGAGATTATCGAACATGTGGCGCCTACGTTGGAAGAAGAAGGGATTACCGTAGAGATTGAACGATATAATGATTATGTGATTCCTAATGTGGCTTTAGAAGAGGGCGACATTGATGCGAACTATTTCCAACATGAGCCGTTCTTTGAAGATGCGGTAGCTGAAAATAATTATGATTTTGTGAATGCGGGTTCGATTCACCTTGAACCGATCGGTGCTTTTTCTCAACGTCATGAGAATTTGGAAGATTTACCTGAGAATGCAACGATTCTTGTCAGTAGTAATGCGCCAGACTATGGCCGAGTACTTGCTATCTTACAAGATGCTGGTCTGCTGACGGTAGAAGAAGGCGTTGACTTGACAACTGCTTCTTTTGATGACATTGCTGAAAATCCGCTGAATTTACAATTTGAATACGAATATGATCCAGCTTTAATGCCAACATTACTCGAGCAAGATGAAGGTGATGTTGTCTTTATTAACTCGAACTTTGCGGTTGATCATGGTTTAAATCCTTTAGAAGATGCGATTGCCATCGAGAAATCTTCTTCACCTTATGGTAATGTGGTGGCTATTCGCTCAGAAGATGAGGATAATCCAGCGATTGCACGCTTAATTGAAGTTTTAAAATCTGAAGAAACACAAGAATTTATTTTAGATACTTGGGATGGCGCAGTAGTCCCGGTCACAGAAGAATAAAAATAAGTAACGGATATTGCTCTCATATCAAGCAATATCCGTTTTTTTAATAGCTACCAATGAAAAACACAGGGGATTCTGTCAGTTCTAAATGTCCGTCTACAATTTCTATTGGATGATTATTTAGTAAGTTTTGGTACTCTCCATCCGGGATATCAATGGGTACTTTGCCTACTTTGTGTTTTAAATTAAAGACACCAATTCTTTTTTCTTCTTCATCAACATAATACATAACGACTGTTTCTAACGCATCGAAAGCTTTCAACGTATACTCCACATTAGCTGTAGGAATATACTCTTTTTTAATTTGCGCTAAGTGGGTCATATAACTACTTAAATTAATACCGGTATTCCAATCAATCGGCTCTTTATCCAACAAAGGAGGGAAGTTTTTAGCGGCGACTTCTTGGCCGCTATAAATTAACACCGCTCCTTTTTGTAAATAGTTAAAAGCGGTCCATTGAATTAAACTATCAATATCCGGTAAAAAATTGACGATTCGATCATATTTGTGATTTTCTAAAAAACGAAGTTTCACATAATTCCAAGGATAAGTTGTATCTTGGCGCTGCAAGCTCCTAATATATTTTGATAACGGAATATCTCCCGTTAGATACGCTTCATGATCTTCCTGCACGTCATAGTCATAGGTCAAATCAAAAGCAGTGTAAAGCTCACTATCACTATAAGCAATGAGATGCTCTTGACGTACTCGCTGAATTAAGTCAGGCTCTAACGTTTCTGCTAACCAAATAAAATGGGGTTTCATTTTTTGTATTTCTGCGCGAGTCCGCTCCCAAAATTCGATCGGAATGAGAGAAGCTGTCTGACAATGAAAACCATCCACCCAGCGAGCCCATTCTTTAAGTATTTCGATCTGATCTTCCCAAAGTCCTTGATCCCCATCGTCTAAAATAATGAGATCTGCCGGATCATCTATTTTTTGAATAGATTTACTTTTGGTCTTTTGCCCAAACCATTCAGGATGTTCAGCGAGTAGAATAGGATCTGCTGTATGATTAAAGCCGATATCAATCATAACCTTCATATTTCTTTTGTGAATTTCTTTAACTAATAGGACAAATTCTTCTTTCGTCCCATACGCAGAGTCAATTTGGTATAGATCTCTCATCTTATAGGGAGAGTCGTCAGTATTTGTTTCGTCAATCAGTGGATAAAACGGGAGAAATAAGATAACGTCTGTTCCTAAATAGTGAATGCGATCGAGGTCAGAATGAATTGCATTAAATGTTCCAGCTTTCGTAAAATTTCGTACTTGAAGACTATAAATATTAAGTCCTCGCCATTGTTGGGGTGTATCCTTAGCCATGGAGCAACCTCCTTGATGTAACTTTTTAATTTGTTTTTATAATTTTTGAAAATAAAATTAACTTTTGCGAACAGATACAATATCGGCCGGAATATACTCATGAATGTATCGCTGTTTAGATGCCTCCTTGTCTGCTAGAGCATCAAATAAAATTTCAACAGCACGACTTCCGAGGAGATGACTATTTAAATTGATATAAAACTCTTCGGTTAGCGGTCGATACAAGGGATGTTCATAAGCTTTAAAACTCATCGTTTTAATCTGGAGGCTCTTTTCTTCAGCAAAAGCCTTTTGAATGCCTTCAGCGACAAGTTCATCCGCAATCACAAGCCCATCATAGTGCGCCAATTTCAGCGTGTTCTGTGCTAAATGATAACCATCTAAAGCAAGAAAAGAAAAATCATTGTGAATAAAATGTTCTTGGAAAGGGAGGTTATTGGCTATAAGTGCTTGTTTATAGCCCTTTAATCGATCTAAAATAAAGAATTGATCCATATCTCCTCCAATATACGCAATCTTCTCACAACCTTCTTTAATAAGATACTCAGTCGCTATTCGTCCGAGCTCTTCATTATCATTATCGACGAGATGAACTTTAGCATCTCCTGGTGAACCGACTACTACCGAAGGAATAGCTACCTCTTGCGCAAAATTTAATAAAGGATCATCTTTAGTGGCGTATAAGAAAATTAAGCCTTCTACTTGTTTGCCGCGTACAATTTTTTGAATATGCTTGAGTCTTTGATGATTAGTTTGGCCCCACGATAAGAGAATCGAGTAATCATTTTGAGACATCGCATCATTAATGCCGCGCAATACGGTCGGAAAGAAAGGGTTTTGGTAAAAAGCATCGGAAGCTAAAGGTAATACAAGTCCGAATGTTTTAGAGCGACTCCCTGCAAGCCTTTGCGCATTCGCGTTAGGAAAATAGTTTAACTCATCCATCACTTTTCTAACTTTTTCTTTCGTTTTTTCGCTTATTGAAGAACTATCAGCAACCACTCGAGAGACGGTTGAAGGGGCGACTCCAGCTTTTTTGGCTACGTCTCTTATTGTAATAGGCATCATTATTTTTCCTTTCAATCATATTAAGCTTATTATAGACAAATTTGTATTCGTTTTCAATGAAATAGGAGAGGAAGAGAACAATCAAAGAAAGCGGTTGCACAAAAAGTTACTTAATCGTATAATATAGAAAACAAAATAAGAAGAGGAGGTTTTTTAGATGGAAAGAACGAGTGGCGTACTCTTGCATATTTCTTCACTACCCAACAAATATGGTATCGGTTCTTTTGGTCAAACCGCTTATGAATTTGTAGACTTTTTAGTTGAAACGGGACAAAAATACTGGCAAATTTTACCTTTAACCACGACAAGTTACGGCGATTCTCCTTACCAATCATTTTCGGCTTTTGCTGGCAATCCTCATTTTATTGATCTTGAATGCTTAGTAAAAGAAGGTTATGTAAAAGAATCAGCAGTAGAAGAAGCTGATTTTGGAGACAATCCATTAAAAGTAAATTATGAAAAAATCTTTAAAAATCGACGACCCTTATTAACTGAGGCTGTTTCTAAATTTGTTGAAGAAGGAGGCTTAGAAACGAAGTCTTATCAACGTTTTGTTAGGGAAAATGAATCATGGTTAATGCCTTTTGCGCAATATATGACGGTCAAAGAAGGGCAGGGGTTAAAACCGTGGTATGAATGGCCTGAAAAATTCCGAACATATGATCAAAAAATTGTTCAAGGCTACTGTACCGAAAATAAGGACGAGTTAAATTATCATCTGGTGACGCAATATTGGTTTTTTAAACAATGGCAAAGCTTAAAAACATATGCCAATAACCACAATATTTTCATTATCGGGGATATGCCTATTTACGTGGCGCGCGACAGTGTTGAGATGTGGACTACCCCTGAACTCTTTTTAGTGGATGAAGAAGGAAAACCAACAGCAGTCGCTGGTGTGCCGCCGGATGCTTTCTCTGCAGTAGGGCAATATTGGGGCAATCCCTTGTATGACTGGGAATATATGAGCCAAACGGATTATGAGTGGTGGATTCAACGGATGCGAGAAAGTTTTAAGTTATATGATGCGGTACGGATTGACCATTTTCGTGGCTTCGAAAGTTATTGGGAAATTCCATTTGGCGCTGAAACAGCGGCTACAGGCGAATGGAAGTTAGGGCCTGGGGTGCGTTTGTTTCACAGAATAATGAAAGAACTTGGCGATTTAAAAATTATTGCGGAAGACCTTGGTTATATCACAGATGAAGTTATCGCCATGCGAGAAGACACCGGCTTTCCTGGAATGAAAATTCTTCAGAATGGATTTTCTGGAGCGGATAGCTTAGACTTACCTCATCATTATGGAAAAAATACGATCGCTTACGTCGGGACCCATGATAATCCCACAGCACTTGATTGGTATTTGAATTATGCGAATGCAGACCAGCGAGATCAAGCCGATTTATATCTTAAACGTTGTGCAGGCGAACATATTTCAGATGCCCTAAGTCGTGAAATTGCCGCTTCACAAAGTAAGATCGCCATTTATGTGATGCAGGACTTATTACATCTCAGCCAAGAAGGGCGGATGAATATTCCTTCAACGATTGGGGATAATTGGGATTGGCGGATGACGCCAGATGCAATGACTATCGATGTGAAAGAAAAATTACTTCAGTGGACGCAAACTTATTTCCGCCTGAATGAAGCTTTCAATAAAAAGCAAACAACCCCATCGAAATAGGAATTAATAACCGAAGGAACAAAAGAAATGAACGACAAAGAATAGAAGGAGGGCCTTATGATTCATTTAGAGAGCAAAGCTCAAGAAGAATTTCAAAAGTCATTAGCTACTTGTACAAATCAAGAGATTTATCAGTTGTTGCTGCAATTGATACAAAATCGTTCGAAACATTTAGCTAAAAATCACTCCAAGCGCAAACTCTATTATGTTTCAGCAGAATTTTTGATCGGGAAACTTTTAACGAATAATTTGTTAAATCTCGGTCTTTACGAAGAAGTAAAAGAAGAATTGGCCAGCTATGGGAAATCTTTACTCGAGGTAGAAGAAGCCGAACAAGAACCATCCCTTGGAAATGGAGGGTTAGGTCGGTTGGCGGCTTGCTTTTTAGACTCAATAACGACTTTAGGCTTGAATGGTGATGGCGTTGGTTTAAATTACCATTTCGGCCTATTTCAGCAAGTTTTTGAAAATAATAAACAGAACTATCAGCCGGATGAATGGCTCTCTGAGCCGAACTGGCTAACAAAATCAGAGCGATCATTTGAAATTCCTTTTGGTAAATTCACATTGACTTCTACATTATATGATATTGAGGTAATTGGCTATCATCAAGAGACACGGAATCAGCTGCGTTTATTTGACTTGGAGAGTGTCACTAGTGATATTATCGAAGAAGGCACCATTCATTTTGATAAAACAAACATAAAAGAAAATTTAACGTTATTTTTATATCCAGATGATTCCGATCGCAATGGGAATTTATTACGTATTTATCAACAATACTTTATGGTTTCAAACGCGGCGCAATTAGCGTTGGCAGAAGCAATGGAGCGGGGGAGCCATCTTCATGATTTAATCGATTATGTCGTTGTCCAAATTAATGACACCCATCCTGCCTTTATTATCCCTGAGTTTGCGCGTCTCTTGACCGCTGTACATGGGATGGATTTTGAAGAGGCTGTTTATATTACGCGTAATATTGTTGCGTTTACGAATCATACCATTCTTGCGGAAGCTCTAGAAAAGTGGCCGTTAGGAGATATTCAAGAAGTAGTGCCGGAGATTGCAGGAGTCATTGAAAAGTTAGATAAAAAAATCAAAGAAGAATTTCCACAGCAACCCCATGTTCATATTATCGATAAAAACAATATTGTCCATATGGCGCGACTAGCGATCCATTACGGATTTAGTACAAATGGTGTTTCTAAACTACACACCGAAATATTAAAAGAGAACGAACTAAAAGACTTTTATGAAATATATCCCGATGAATTTTCAAACAAAACAAATGGGATTACTTTTCGCCGCTGGTTAATGGCTGCAAATCCAGAATTGAGTTGTTTTCTAGATGAAAAAAATGGAACCGCTTGGCATAAAAATGGTGATTTATCCGCCTTGCTGACTTATCAAGAAGATACTGAAGTGTTAAATAAATTATATAACATCAAAAGAGAGAAAAAAGAGCAACTGAAAAATCACTTAGAACGTACACAAGCGATTTCCATTAACGAAAATTCTATTATTGATGTGCAGATTAAACGAATACATGAATATAAACGACAACAGATGCTGGCGCTTTACATTATTCATAAATATATGGCTATAAAAAAGGGCCAAATTCCTCAAACACCAATTACGATTATTTATGGGGGGAAAGCAGCTTCAGCTTATACAATTGCTCAAGATATTATCCATTTAATTTTAACGTTGTCAGAGTTAATTGAAAAAGATGAGGCGGTCCGTCCACATTTACAGGTTGTTTTTGTAGAAGATTATAACGTCAGTGAGGCTGAATATTTAATTCCAGCCGCCGATATTTCCGAACAAATTTCATTAGCTTCTAAAGAAGCAAGTGGTACGGGGAATATGAAGTTTATGTTAAATGGCGCTCTGACGATTGCTACGCTCGATGGAGCGAATGTTGAAATTGCTGAATTAGTGGGTGAAGAAAATATTTATACATTTGGTCGCTCAAGTGAAGATATTGTCTACTTATATGAGGTAGATGGGTATGACCCTCGTTATTATTACGAGAAAGAAACCATTCAACCATTAGTCGATTTTATTGTGAGTGATGAAATGTTACAACTGGGTAGTGAAGAGAACTTAAGCCGCTTATATCATGATATAAAAAATAAAGATTATTTTATGGCACTCATTGATTTAGAAGAATTTATTTCAGCCAAAGAAAAAGTTTACGAAGATTATGAAAATCAAGTTATTTGGCAGAAAAAATCATTAACCAATATAGCCAAAGCAGGCTTTTTCTCAGCGGATCGAACTATTGCTGACTATAATGCAGATATTTGGCATTTAGAAGATTAACCCTAATTAAAAATGATGGTCTACATTTATCTGAGCAGGCATTGGAAAACTATTTTAAAAATAAAAACTCCTTTCATCATGTTTTAAAAATGAGAAAGGAGTTTTTTAGTATTTAATTTTCATGTGTAATTAATTTTGGATCCACTACAGTGAAATCTTGTTCCAAGAGACCATCGACAATATCAGGTGTTGCTGCAGCCGTCCATTCACGGTCATGCATTAAAATGTTTGCGCCATCTCCTAAAAGTTCTGTGTTCAAGGTAATATCTGCTAATGCTGCGGGGTCTTGATATTGACTTTCCCAGTCATAACCAAAGGACCAGTTCATCCACGTCATTCCTTCATCCGCTACCACTTCTTCTGCATAATCGGTCATAATGCCGTGAGGGGCACGGAAGAAACGTGGGCGTTCACCAATGGCTTCTTCAATAATATCATTGGTCGTAACAATTTCTTCGTATTGTTCTTCTTCAGAATAATCATCTAATTTAGCATGGGTGTGAGTGTGGTTACCAATTTCAAAGCCCATGTCGTGCACCTGTTGCATGATTTCCGTACCTTCTTCATCCATATACATACTGTTGACAAAGAAGATAGCTGAAACATCTCGTTCCTGTAAAGCTTCAGCGATTTCTATCGTATTGCCATATGGTGCGTCATCGAATGTAAGTAAGACGAGTTTTTCATCGGCTGCTTCATCTGCTTCGATCGGTTCTACTGAGAAAGTATTCGGATTAATTTGGTATTCATATGTAAGTTCTTCGTCCGCATCTTTTTCTTCATCTACTTCTTCATCATTCTCAGCTTCACTCGTATCTTCCATATTTTCTGTTTCTTCTTCGTTTTCAACTTGTTCTGTGGCATCTTCTGGTTGCTCTTGTGCATTCTCCTCAGAATTTGCGGCGTCATTTTGACAGCCAACTAGGAAAAGAGAGGATAATAGCACGGTGGAGTAAATTGTCTTTTTCATTTTACAACATCCTTACACTTATTATTTATGTCATTTATATTTACGATAGTTCGATTGTATCACACATAGACAAAAATTATAAACGATTACACATCTACAAATGACTGAAAATAGGGAAAATAAAAACCTATGCTTCTGTTAGCATAGGTCAATAAAACTCCCTTTTTATCCATTCACCAATTGGATCACTTTAATTTTTTCAAGAGCTTTTTCGCTAATCGTTACTTCATCTTTTGTATGCACATCTTTTATTGTCAGCATCCCATCATAAGCATTGATATCGATTAATTTATATTTATCATTAATAGAAATCCCTTTATCAAATAAATAATTCAGTAATTCTTCATCATCTGGAACTTCTTTGACAATAAAATATTGATCAATCTCAATCGCTGTGAGAGGAACGAGCTTAATTTTTTCTTCATCAATCGTTCCATCCGCATTTGGGATGAGGCCCCCATGAGGATCGTATTGAGGGTTTCCTAATAAATCATTTAATCGTTCAGTAACTTTATCTGAGGAAGCATGTTCGAGCCTGTCTGCTTCGTCATGCACTTCATTCCATTGGAAGCCTAGTTTTTCATATAAAAAGACTTCCCACAGACGATGTTTACGAATTAATTGATTGGTCACTTGGACGCCGAGTGCTGTGAGCTGTACGCCTTTATAAGGATAATAAGAAATAAGATTTTCTTTTACTAAGCGAGCATTCATATCTGTTACGGAAGCAGCTGAAACGGAAAGCTCATTAGCGATATCTTTATTACTAATCACTTCATGAGCACCATTAAGCGCATAGATGGCTTTGATATAATCTTCTTTATTTGGTGAAATTTTCATTGTAAGCTTCCTTTCTTTTAAAAGATGAATTTTAAATCCTAAATGCTTCAACCACCTTTCACTACCTTCATTTTAGGGCAACCTAAAAATATTTGCAAGGAGAATAAAAAAATATTAACTTAAGTTTTTTGAAAATAATAATTGTATCAGAAGAATAATTTTTAGTCTTTTAATGTTCGGTACCAGAGAAAAAATAAAAGCTCGAATTCGAGTCATTATGCTTGCTGATTTTTCAAACGCCTGCTAAGATAAAAATGTAAAAGAAATTTTTGAAAATTTACAGGAGGAATGTAAAAATGACAAAAGTTGGAGTAGTTGTTGGTAGTATTCGTGAAGGATCCTTTTCAGGAAGATTAGCTAAGGCATTAGTTTCATTATTACCTGAAGGATATGAAGCGAACTATTTACAAATTGAACATTTACCGTTATACAGCCAAGATTCAGATGAAAATTCACCCCAAGAATATCTTGACTTTCGTGCGAAAGTAGAAGAGCAAGATGCATTGATTTTTGTGACACCAGAACACAACCGTAGTGTGCCTGCTGCACTGAAAAATGCTTTAGACATTGCATCTCGTCCTTATGGTGAAAACAAATGGGCAGGTAAGCCAGCCTTAGTTGCTAGTCAGTCACCAGGTGTCATTAGTGGATTTGGAGCCAACCATCACTTACGTCAAATGCTAACGTTCTTGGATGTGCCTGTGGTGCAACAACCAGAAGTTTATATTGCAGAGACTCCTGCTTTATTTAATGAAAAAGGAGAATTCATCCAAGAAGGTACGGAAGAATTCTTACAATCTGCTATTGATAAATTTGTAGATTTAGTTGAAAAACTAGGATAATCTATAAAAAAATAATGATGAAGCCCCGCTTTAAGACGAATCTTAAAGTGGGGCTTTTTAGATATAAAATTGAATAAAATAAAAAGAGATTGTGTATAAAAAAATTCTTTTTATTTTGATCTCTTCCTTTTATCTATTCGCCTCTATTTTTTTGAATCAGCGATAGTTCTCGTTCATACATTCGAAGACCTAAAGAAAATAGAGCAGCGCCAATAACACCTATGAGGCTTCCTAGTAATATGCCGATAAAGCGTGCGGCGAATAGTTCAGAAACAAAGAGATCACTCGATAGACTGGAGAGCAAAACAGATAAAGGATTCGTGAAGAAATTCGCTAAACCATAATTTCGAACCATAGAGAACTCTACTAAAATATTTAAAATAATCAGTGTGAATATTTTTTCTAACAATTCTAAATTTAATGAGAAAATCAGCATTCCTATCAATAAACCAATAATGCCGCCGATAATACGTTGGACATTGCGTTCAAAGATAAATTTTAACTTTTTACCTTGGAGCACGGCTACGGTAGAAATTGTAATCCAATAGGGGTTAGCAAAACCAAGAGATTGGGCGACATAAGTAGCAAAGAAAATGACGCCTGCATGATAAAGAGAGGCGAGCAATAATTCTGGATTTTTATCAATAGTGTCTTGGATCCGCTCTCCATAAGAAGGTTGTTCCGTTTCGACGGTCCAAAGTTGAAAGTAGTTATTAATGATTCCGGCAATCGTAGCCATAAAAATAGAAGCCAGAACACCGATACCTACTGTTAACATAGCAGGAAACATTTCTTCAAAGGGCATCTCCATTCCCGTACTCATCGCTGTCACCATAATCACAAAGAAGGCGCCGGGTCCAGGGATCTGTAAGAGTCGAGCCATAAAAAGACCGCATAAACTGACGCCTCCTAGAACAATTGGAATCAACCAAGGGACAAGTGTGGAAAGTAATCCGAGATAGAAACCGGCCATAATGCTGAGTCCCATCTTAAGGATCCGTTTTGCGAGTTTACCTAGCGGAAGGGGAGTGAAAGAAAGGAAAGCAAATGCACCTAACGCTCCTAAAGTCCCTATTTGCATATTCCCGGTAAAATAACCGATGAATAAAGGAACAGACGTACTTAAGCCTGCACCGATAACTCGGGTGATTGTATCATCTGTTTGTTTTATATGGATTAAATCTTTTATAATTTTTCTTTGTTTCATATTAACCTCTTTCCATTGAATAGTCTTCCTCATTTTGTTTATAAAAAACGAGCAGTTTTTAATGAATGTTTAAAATTAAATGATTGATAAGTAAAAGACAGAAAATATGGAGGGAAAGCAAGCTAATAGCTTTATTGCTGCGCTTTAGAGTCTTTGCTCATGAAAGGAGTCGAAAAGACTCTGCAGAGTTGTTGCTTTTAAAAGGGCTTATTATTTTGTATAAAATAAAAACCCCGCTGAAAAGTTTTTTGTTTATACGAACTTTTCGGGGGTTATTTTATTTGAAAAGGCTTTAATTAATCAAGGTCATTATTTAAGCGGTAATTTCAATTAAATTCCCTTCAGGGTCTTCAATCACTGCTTCGTAATAGCCATCTCCGGTTGTTCGCGGGCCATTAACATGTTTATATCCTGCCTGCACCAAGCGTTGATGTAAGGCCTCGACTTCATTTTTATCCGCCACTTGATAAGCAAGATGGGCATAACCAAAAGCTTCTTCTGACCTATCCGCAAGTTCAGGTTTATTCATTAACTCTAAACGTGTGTCACCTTCCGGGAAAGTTAAGAAGTAAGATTTAAAATTTGTCTTTTGATTATAATAAAGTTCTCCAGCGATACCTTCTAAATATGTTTCATAAAATTTTTTCATCGCTTCTAAATCTTGTACCCAAAGTCCTACATGTTCGATTTTCATTTGTCTTTCTCCTTATCATTATCTAAAATTTTAGAATGCCTGTCCGTTTTCTTTCGCTAAAAAACGAAAGCGTCTTGTATTTTTATTTTTGTTGAAATCGGGGGAGGTATTATTAGCTAATGATTCATCTTCTAAAATAATTTAAAACATCTCTAAGAATAAAATAGAAGACAGTAGAAGCGATATAACCATAAATTGCAGGTGTGTCTAATAAAAAGTAAATAGCAATGAGCATGATGGCCATAATAAGAGCTAGCAGCCCCCAGCCTTGTTTCGTTTTTAACTGAATGTTTTCTTTAGAAACAAGTCCGCCAAGAATAAACCCCCAACCAAAGCTTGAGGAAAAAGTAAAACATAAAATACCTAAAATTGCGATGATGGCACGGATAATGCCTTCTGTTTTAAAATATTCATTAATTTTGCGCAAGGAAACGCCACCTTTCTAAAAGGATTAAAAAAGTTATTTTATTTTCTAATTCTTTAGTTTAACACAGGTTGGAAAAATAAAGAAGAAGCAACTGCCCGCTGTATGTGTCAATATTTCCTCGGAAACCTATTTTCTCAAAAACAAGACCCTATT
>CAJUOQ010000040.1 GCA_910588235.1 uncultured Atopostipes sp.
CGGATCCGTACGTCTGGTGGTGTGAGAGGACGATTTATTTTGTCCTACTCGATTATTTAAAAGTAAATGCCCTCCAATCATTAGCAAATTGCCTTTGAATGAAAGAAAGTAAAAAAGCTTTGGTTAATCAAAAGGCCTTACGCTATATAATCTCTGGACTTATTGATAAAATAAATATGACAAAAATAAATAAAGGATGGATAATATGGCAAAATTGCAAGATCGTGTGGCTTTGATTTACGGTGGCACTTCTGGACTAGGGGAAGCGACTGCCCATCTATATGCTAAAGAAGGGGCTAAGGTTGCTATTGCCGGCCGTAATGAAGAGCGCGGAAACAAGATAGTAGAAGCTCTTAAAGACGAAGGAGGCGAAGCTATCTTTGTCCAAGTAGATTTAATGGATACAGAGCAGATCAAGCAATCCGTACGCGAAACAGTGGATGCTTTCGGCACCATTGATATTTTATATAATGGCGCAGGCATTCTGGATAAATATGAAGATATTATTCATACGGACGAAGAAACTTTTGACAGTGTTTTAGAGTTAAATGTTAAATCCCTTTTTACGGCGACAAAAGAAGTGATGCCAATCTTTGAAGAAAAAGGGAAAGGAGTTGTGATTAATTTAGGTTCTCAGGGAAGTAAATTTGCGGGTGTCGGAGGAACGAGCTATGTGACCAGCAAACACGCTTTGGTAGGTTTTACAAAACAACTTGCTTACGACTATGGACCTAAAGGAATTAAAGCCAATCTATTGGCGCCAGGATATATTGATACGCCAATGACCGAAGATGTCGAAGAAGAACGTCTGCAAGATATTCCAGATCAAAGAGCGGGAAAGCCGGAAGAAATTGCACAACTCGCATTGTTCTTAGCTTCTGATGATTCAAACTATATGAACGGAACAGAAGTTTATATGGATGGTGGCTGGACGGTAGGTCGTTAATAGCCAGTGAGTATAGTAAATCGTTGCATGGTTTAAGAAAACGTTGTTACACTTATATTGAAAGGATGAATCTCAATGAATGTGTTACTGATTGGAGCAAATGGACAGATTGGTCGACTCATTACTGGAAAAATGCAGGAAATGGATGATTTTAATTTAACAGCTGCTTACCGTAAAGACGACCAAATGAATGAAGCACAAGCAAGAGGAATTGATGTTGCAAAAGTCGATTTAGAAAAAGATATGAAACATCTCGAAGAAGTGATGTCAGGGATGGATGCTGTGATCTTTGCTGCAGGTTCTGGTGGCTCTACTGGCGCCGATAAAACTATGATGGTCGATTTAGATGGCGCAGTCAAAGCCATTGAAGCGGCGCGACGAAAAAATGTGAAACGCTTTGTTATGATCAGTGCACTGAATGCGAATAGACGTGAAGTTTGGTCATATGGACTAGAAAATTCAGGAGCAGCTGGTTACTACTATGCAGCGAAGTATTATGCAGATAACTGGTTACTTGAAAGTGGTTTAGATTATACTATTATCCGTCCATCTGCGTTACTCAATGAACCAGGGACAGGAAAAGTAAAAATTGATGAATATTTAGAAACGAAAAATCAAAACTTGGAGATTCCGCGAGAGGATGTCGCTTCTGTTGTTATCGCTAGTCTTCAAGATGAGAACGCAGTCAACAAAGACTTTGACTTAACAAAAGGTACGGATAGTATTTCGGATGCTCTTGCGAAACTTTAAGAGAATAAATCAACAAAGCCATCTCGTATCTTGATACGGATGGCTTTGTTTTATTGTTAAAAATAAGGGGGAATGATTCTATGGCGGTAAAAACAATGCCAAAAGAAGAAGGCTTTGAAAATGGACTGAAAGTACTCCGAGAAGGGTATCAGTACATTTCAAATCGAAATAAAATTTATCAATCAGATGTTTTTGAAACAACATTACTTGGGAAAAAAGCTTATTGTATGGGTGGTGAAGAAGCCGCGCGCTTATTTTATGATGAAAGTAAAATAAAACGTGGAGGTGCGGCACCGAAGTTTGCACGAAGCACTTTACTTGGTGAAGATGGGGTGCAAACGCTGGATGATCAAGAACACCGAAATCGGAAACAATATTTTTTAGATTTAATGTCTGATGATCGAATTGAAGAGTGGCGCATGATTCTGAAAAAAGAATTTCTTAAGAGCGCGATTCATTGGATGGAAGAACCTTCCATTGTATTTTACGAAGAGTCAAAAAAAGTGTTAATGCGAGCGGTCTGTGAATGGGCAGGTGTGCCTTTACCTGAAGAAGACGTAGAAAAACGAACACAACAAATGGCTAACTTATTTGAAATGGCTGCCGAAGCGAGTCCTAAATTTGCTAAAGGCGTCATCTCTCGAAAAACAGGAACCAAGTGGGCCGAAGATCTGATTCAACAAGTTCGGGATGGCGAGCTGCATCCTGAGAAAGAAACAGCCTTATATAAAATTGCTTTTCATACAGATCTTGATGGGACATTGATCGACTTACATCCTGCAGCCACAGATTTATTGAGTGTGATACGTCCATCAGTAGCGATCGCTATTTATCTTAATTTTGTGGCTTTAACTCTGCAGCAATTTCCAGAAATGAAAGAACGATTGCGAGAAGAGGAACTGGATGGGGAGTATTATGAAAACTTTGTGCAAGAAGTTCGTCGTTACTATCCCTTCTTCCCATTCAATGCAGGAACTACTCGCAAGAATTTTATGTGGAACGGCTTTGAATTTGAAAAAGATACGATGGTAATCTTTGATTTTTATGGCACTTCTCACGATGAAAGATTATGGAAAAATCCGGAAGTGTTTAACCCGGATCGTTTTAAAGAATGGGCAGTCAGTCCCACTGATCAAGTGCAATACCGCCTAGTAGCCCAAGGCGGTGGCGACTACTTAGAAGGACACCGCTGTCCAGGGGAGTGGAATGTCGTAGAAGCGATGAAAGTGACCACTGAGTTTTTAACAAAGGATATTACTTATGATGTTCCTAAACAAGATTTAGGCTATAGTGTCGTCAGCATGCCGACGATTCCAAAAAGTGGCATGATCATCGAAAATGTTCGTTAATTTGTTAAAATGAAAAAAGACTCCTTTCACTAAAAAAGGAGTCTTTTTATACTTCAAAGTTAACATTTAGTGGTGCCGTTTATTATAGATCGTTATTTTTGTGCCTTGACCTTCTATGCTTTCGATCTCCGCCCGTTCACTTTGCATACCGATTAAATTAAGGCCACTAGTACTATTGTCTAAACCAGTGAGTTGGCCGAAATATTCTCCAAGGTCTTTTCTAAAGGGTTGGTTCAATAATTTCTTTGTACGATTTAAATTTTCTTCGTCCATCCCAATCCCATCATCTTCAATCATAATGATAATCTCATCCGCTGTTTTATGGATATTAATATTAATATCTTCGGCATGAGCATCGATGGCATTTGATAGTAATTCATCGACCATTAATTTTATTTTATGTTTATCCGTTCTCAGAATCAATTCATCACCTCGTTAATCTTCCCAGATACCTGTTCGAATGGCAATAATAAAAGAGGCAACGAAACCTCCTGCAAAGCCATTATTATATAAATTTAATCCTCCATGGACCACACCAATAGTTGAAACTAATGTTAGATGTAACATGCCAGCAAGTATACCGACGAAGGGTCCAAAGCGTCCAGCAACTGGCGCTAAAGTAGTCCCAAAGAGAGCGGCCAAAACGGTACCTGGAGCATTTGTTTCATAAATAGAAAATAAGGAACCGAGCCAGACACCTACCATAATCGGTAGAATATTCAAAGGGTGTTTTCCAAAGCTTGCGAACCCGACCATAGTAAATAGTCCACTAAGGGTCGGCCCATTATAGTGACCACCGAGTAACTCTATAAAAGCTATTCCAATGAAACCAACGAGGCCCATATTGATTAGTGTATTTCCAAAGCCCGCCACATTGATGAAGTCTGTCACTGTAATTCCTGGTTCTTTTAATATTTTTTTATAGTCTTCCTTCTCGTTCCTGCTTATAAGTATACCAAATACTAGCATACTAAGGAATAGGACAATGACAAAACCTCTTAAATACGTATCAAATGTTGTTCCCCAAATTAAGGCACTGTCTAAATCATAACCAAAAGCACGGATAACATTGATAAAAATGAGACCCACAAAGCCAGCAGCAAAGCCAACGTTATAAAGATTGTAACCCTCATGAAAAGAAAAAGAATGATTAGCGATCGGAGCAATAATTAAGCCCACTAGAACCCCGACGAGTACTCCACCAGTGATGCCCCAATTAAAACTAAATGCAGCATGCGTTACGAGTGGAGATAGGGCTGTTCCAAATAATGCAGGATAAATATTCGATATAAATTCACGGTCAGTTAATTTACTATAGAGATACACGCCTAAAATAATAGGGAGTATCGACCAGATCGTTTTACCCATTAAAGCGAAACCTAGCATGGTAAAAAGAGCTGCGATGGTTATACCACTAAATTGTACTTTATTCAGAATTAAAAGAATATAGCCAATGAGTGCTACAATTCCAGCATTAACAAAAGCTGGCCCGACGCCCCCAATTACCAAGTAATCTGTAATTAAAACACCAGATGTCGTAAATATTTCACTTAGTCCTTGAATTAAATCGTCAACAGATTGCAAAGATAAACCTGTCATTAATACGACAAGAATATAGAATAGCACTACGACCTCTGCCTTCCTTGATTGCCAAATAGTGTCAAATGTTGTCTTTATGGTCCTCATGTTTCAACCTCTTTCTAAAGCGTTTTTTCGAAAAATAATTATAACAGATTATACAGGAAATAATCATTCATTTTCAAAAAATATTTAAAATAAGTGAGGCCTTCATAATGTGTTTCACTGTTTTTCATACTGCTTTATGGTAAATTGATAGAGGAGTAGACAAGTATAAATAAAGGAGAATGATTTTGATGGAAGAACAATTAAAAGGAACAATTTGGTCATTAGTGACCTATCAATCAGAAGATAAAAATGGCGAAATTAACTATCCTTTAGGTGAAGATGCCAAAGGATATATCGCATTCACTGAGAAAAATATTCTTTCCGTACAGCTCATGGCTGCAGATCGCGAACAAGAAGTGCCGACTGAAGTAATCGAAAATATGAATACCGCAGTCGAAGGAGAGATGGCGAAGTTAGGTTATCATGCTTACTCGGGTCCTTATACAATAGATGAGGAAGAAGCTATTTTGACCACAAATGTCGAATTAAGCTTAATTCCGAATTACATTGGCTCTCAACAACGTCGGAAAGCAACGATTGAAGGCGATGAATTCCATCTTTCAAACGTTGAACATCCTGAAAGAAAATTAGTCTGGAAACAAGTAAAATAAAAAATATGCGCTTTTAGAGTTGACAGTTCCTATATCCGGTGCTACTATAGGAAGCGTTGAAAAACGAATATGATTTGTTAGGCAGAGGCTCCTATACAAACACAAGCTACTGCCCAGGAACGTCCAGAGACGCCAATGGGTATAACAGGAATCGTTCGACATAAGGCTTTCCTAATGTAGCTAACAGAGATGTTTACGTTGTATAGTGCTGAAACTCCACGAAAAAAATCGACTATAGAAATATATAATAAAGTTTATTATATATTTGTGTGGATATTTAGGTTGAGCCCTCACTAACTTTTAGTGGGGGCTTTTTTAATTTTTTCCGACCAATCATATTTAAATTATTTAGATAAGGGAGGGCATCCACATGACAATGAGAGGGACAAGAGTCATTCGAGAAGTTCACTTTGTTGTTCAATATATTGAAACTTTTCTATGTCTTCTTTCTAGGGAATTCGATAGGTGTTGCTTACGCTCAGCAAAATACGAATTCTAATAAAGAAATATAGAAAGAGATGATACAAATGTTTGAAAAAATTAAAGGCTTAAATTATTTTGAACTGGCGAGTAAACCGATTGATGAGATTTGGAAATTATTTAATACTTCTGACGAAGGTTACACAACAGAAGAAGCAGATCGTGTACGAGAAGAAGCTGGAAGCAATGAGATTGATTATGGTGTAGAAAAACCGATGTGGCGCGTGGTATTAGAAGCGTACATCACACCGTTTACACTTGTTTTAATTGCTTTAGCACTTATTTCATTTTTCACCGACTATGTCCTTGTACCAGAAGGCGAAGAAGAAATTATTGGTCCAGTGATTATTATATTATTAGTTATTTTAAGTGGAACAATGACATTAGTTCAGACCATTCGTTCGAATCAATCGGTCGATGAATTAGAGTCAATGGTTGAAGTGACGTCTGCCGTTAAGCGAGATGGAAACTATAGCGAAATTCGTACGGAAGATATTGTAATTGGTGATTTAGTGCAATTAAGAGCGGGGGATATGATTCCTGCCGATCTGCGTCTCCTGCAAACAAAAGACTTATTTGTTTCACAGGCCTCACTCACCGGAGAAAGTTATCCGGTTGAAAAAAGAGCACAAACGAAAATAACAGAAGCCTCAAACGATACTAGTTATGAAACTTTGACTTTCACAGGAAGCGAAGTTGTTAGTGGTAGTGCGATCGGTATCGTAGTCCGCACGGGGAATGATACCCTATTTGGTGATATTGCAGATGAACTAGCGGCTGAACCACCAAAAACGAGTTTTGATTTAGGAATTGAGAATACATCTTTATTATTAATTCGTTTCATGGCGATTATGGCGCCGGCAGTTATCTTAATTAATGGCTTAACTAAAGGCGACTGGCTGCAAGCTTTACTATTCGGTATTTCAATAGCGGTTGGTTTAACGCCTGAAATGTTACCGATGATTACAACCACAAACTTAGTCAAAGGTGCACGTGACATGGCTAAAAAAGGGACGATCGTTCGTAATCTAAATGCGATCCAAAACTTTGGAGCGATTGATGTCCTAGTAACGGATAAAACAGGAACGCTGACCCAAGACAATATTGTTCTACAATATCACTTAGATATTGACGGAACAGATAGCGAACGTGTTTTACGCCATGCCTATCTAAACAGTAACTATCAAACAGGTTTAGGAAACTTGATGGATAAAGCAATTATTGATCGTAGTGCTGAAGAATTAGATACTGAAGCATTTAATTACACGAAAGTTGATGAAATTCCTTTTGACTTTGAACGTCGTCGTCTAAGCGTTGTAGTAGAAGACCCAACTGGTAAAACACAAATGATTACTAAAGGAGCTATTGAAGAAATGCTTTCAGTATCTTCTTATGTGGACCATGGAGATGAAATTCGTGAGTTAACAGAAGAAGAACGCCATTATGTTTTAGACCGAGTCAGTGAATTAAACCGACAAGGAATGCGTGTTTTAGGTGTCGCGCAAAAAACAAATCCAAGTCCAGTGGATGAGTTCTCAGTGAAAGATGAGTCGGATATGGTACTAATCGGTTACTTGGCCTTCCTAGATCCTCCGAAAGAATCGATCAAAGAAGCACTTGTTGCTTTAAACGAACATAACGTTGATGTAAAAGTCATGACAGGTGATAACGAATTAGTGACTGAATCGGTAGCTAAACAAGTAGGTTTAGCGGCTGATAAAATTATCTCGGGTGATCAATTAGCGACAAAAACAGATGAAGAACTAAGTCAAATCGTTGAAGAATATAGTCTGTTTGTTAAATTGAATCCAACACAAAAATCTAAATTAGTCGATATTTTACGGGCTAATGATCATGTCGTTGGTTTCTTAGGAGATGGTATTAACGATTCACCGGCGATGCGGGTTTCAGATGTAGGAATCTCAGTAGATAATGCCGTAGATATTGCAAAAGAATCGGCCGATATTATCTTACTGGAGAAAGATTTAATGATCCTTGAGCAAGGGATTGTCGCGGGAAGAAGAATATTTGGTAATACGATGAAATACATCAAAGCGACGACCAGTTCAAACTTTGGAAATGTGTTTTCTGTTTTGATCGCAAGTATTTTCTTACCGTTTCTACCGATGCTTCCTATTCAGATCTTACTATTAGATTTGATTTATGAAATCTCTTCAATGTCTATTCCGTGGGATAATATTGATGATGAATATCTCTATGAACCGAAAAAGTGGGAAGCATCTAGTATTCAGGACTTTATGGTTTGGTTTGGTCCAACAAGTTCTATCTTTGACGTCACATCCTTTATTGTCTTGTACTTTCTCATTGCCCCACAGATTGCAGGAGGAAGTTATCATTCACTAGGCGCTGAACAACAAGAGGTTTTTATATCGATTTTCCAATCGGGCTGGTTTATTGTTTCTCTATGGACACAAACTTTAGTGTTGCATACGTTAAGAACACCAAAAGTACCGTTTATCGAGAGCCACCCGTCATTCATTATGACGACAGTCACAAGTGTTGGAATTATCCTAGGGTCCATCGCACCATACACAGCGTTAGGTTCAGCGTTAGGATTGGCACCTCTTCCTGGAAACTTCTGGTGGGTACTCGCCATTACAGTCATTGCTTATCTCGTATTGGTTCAAATTGTGAAGAAATACTATGTAAAACATCATGGTGAATTATTATAAGAAGTATACATTACAATCTTAAGAGCGAAAATCTGACTAAAATACAAAAAGCAACAGCCACTGAAAGGCTGTTGCTTTTTTCTTATAAAGGAAACACTTAAAATTCGACAGCTTCTCCATCTTCAGGCACATATAATTGTTCTGAAAAATTGCGTTCTTCTGCAATATCTTTTAAGTCTTGGCGAGAAGTGTACCAGTGATTAATGGCTTCCATATGGGACGCAAACAATTTAGCTTCTGGTGCTGCTTTATGCACTTCATAAAGTTCAGCTGCGTTTATAATCAGACGTCCTTTGTCCGGATCATCACTGTCCATCGCAAATTGGTTACCTCCTGCATTGACAATAATAACTTCAGGTTTGTAAGTGCTTAAAACATTCTCAATTTCATCATACCAAATGGTGTCGCCCATTAAGTACAATGTTTCTTCTTCATCTGCAGAGAAAATGAAGCCCATTGTTTCCGTCACATCAGTTAGTTCATCTAGATATTCTTTCGTATCTTCATCCACATAGTGCATACCTGGTGTTTTGGTGATCGTTATATTTTCCATTTGTGTCTCATCTTCTAAAATGGATACGTTATTGAAACCATCTTCTCGAATAACTTCTGCATCATAATTGTTTTGTACAAGAATCGGTAAATCTTTGTCTAAAACCTCAGCTGCTTTTGGATCCCAATGGTCTAGATGGGTATGCGTCACGATGACCATAACAACATCCTTCGTAATAGATTCTATTAATTCCGGCAACTCAACAAGTGGGTTATTTTCATCGCCTCTAAGAGATGGAAATGGGGGATAGACACCTTGATCGCCAAAAAGCAGATCGATTAAGAAACGTTTGCCTCCATACTCGATGACGACCGTTGCGTTCCGAATTTGTTGTATCTTTATTAAGATCATTCCTCCAATTTTTTTATTACTCAATATTAAATATAACATAGCTTGTAAAAGCAGAAAAAATATAAAGCTTAAATAGGATGAAAATAATCTTGAACAAGAAAAATAGTATTTATTATTAAAAATTGATTAAATTACTTGCAAAATTATGGGAGATAGATTAGAATAACTGCAACAACTTTTAGGAGGCGGAAAACCATGCAAATTGATTTTAAACAAAAACATAAAAAATACGTATTTTCTGTCTTCTATTCATTAAACGAAAATTTATTATTATTATTAGTTAAGTAGGGATCTACCTAATCAACGAACGAGTAATAATGTTGATTACGGAGGGCCCTCTTTTGTATACAATTGGGGCTCCTCCTTAACTAATAAATATTTAAAAGGACGAGCCTAATTCTAACTTAAGAATTATGGCTCGTTTTTTGTTTTATGAGAGATGTTGTAAAAATAGGGAGAAGGCGGGAGAAAAATGAAAAAATATGTAAAGGGTCTGTTTTTTAGTCTAGTTGTACTGATGGTGGTTATTGTAGCGGGATGTAGCAATGGTGAATCAGCAGATGAAGGTGATACGATAAAAATTGGGTCCATGTTTGAATTAACAGGATCCGCTGCAGCTTATGGGACTTCTATGAATAATGCGGTGAGTATGGCCGTCGATGAAATTAATGATGCTGGAGGAATTGATGGACGTACAATTGAAATTGTTGAATATGATACCAAAACAGATGAAACAGAAGCGGCCAGTCTTACGACCCGACTAGGTACGCGCGATCAGGTATCAGCTATTATTGGACCAGCTACGACAGGATCGATGCAAGCAGCTATCCCGAATGCGAACAATGCAGAGGTTCCGATCATGTCACCGACAGCAACTGATGATGGTGTTCTGACAGCGGATGATGGTTCCGTTCATCCTTATGCTTGGCGAACTAGCTTTACGAATTCATTTCAAGGAAGTGCATTGGCTCAATTTGCTAATGATGAACTCGACGCGTCAAAGGCGGCTATCTTAAGTGATAATTCGAGTGATTATGCGATTGGACTAACAGAAACTTTTACGAAAATATTTGAGGGCGATATTGTTGCTGCGGAAAATTTTTCTGAAGGAGAAACAGATTTTAGTGCGGTCCTAACAAATATTAAAGATATCGATTTTGATGTTTTATATGTCCCTGGCTATTATGAAGAAGCCGGACCAATCATCAAACAAGCGCGAGAAATGGGCATTGAGCAACCAATTCTTGGCCCGGATGGTATGGGAAATGAAATTCTACGAGAGCTAGCAGGGGCCGAAAATATGAATGAAGTCTATTATACGAGCCATTTTGTGGTCACTTCTGAGGAACCTGAGGTGCAAGAGTTTGTAAATAACTATCAAGAAGAGTTTGGGATTGAAGCAGATATGTTTACAGGCTTGGCTTATGACTCTGTCTATGTCATTAAAGAGGCTATTGAGGAAGCCGGAAGCGCAGATCCTCAAGCAGTGAATGAAGCTTTGGCGAATGTGACTGATTTTCCAGGAATTACAGGGACCTTTTCTTTTGATGAAATGCATGATCCGATAAAAACGGTCAATATCATTGAGATTCAAGACAACGAAGAAGCGGGAGTTTATGCAATTGATCCTAATTTTTAAGTGGATGAGAAAGTATTAGCTGAATATTAAAATACCATTTGACAACACTAATGAATCTGCTATAATAAATAAAATATTTGAGGGAGGTAATAAAAATGACTTTTCAAAACATGAATAAAACGGGCTTCCATCCGTATGCATATTTATTATCTCCTGAAAATTCAGTCGTCATTATTATTATTACGTAGCAGGATTCTTTGGTCATTAAAGAGTCCTATTTGTACATTACAAAAAAGGCTCGTAATAGTAATTTTAAAAAAATTAACTAAGACAAGCCTTTCAAAAAAGGGCTTGTCTTTTTTGATTAATAAGGGTCATACAGCAACCTTTAATAAATGGCGACAAAAACAATAGAAGGGGTAGAGGAAAATGAATTTAAAAAAAGGATTAGTTGGTTTATTAGCGGCAACATCATTATTAGCTGCGGCCTGTGGGAATAGTGGAAGGCCTGGTGGAGGTGCAGCCAATGAAGACGAGGAAGTAAAACTAGGTACTGTCTTTGCCACAACTGGAGCTGTTTCTGCATATGGAACACCGCAAGAAAATGCGATTAATATGGCGATTGATGAAATCAACGCAGAGGGCGGTGTTTTAGATGATCAAGAAATCGAACTCGTAAACTATGATTACACTTCAGTCGATACAGAAGCGGCTCAATTAGCGACGCGCTTAGCCACTCAGGATAATGTAGATGCTATTTTAGGTGCCGATACATCGGGATCCGCTAAAAGTGCTTTACAAAGTGGGACCCAACACGAAGTCCCAACACTTTCACCTTCCGCATCCGCGGATAACTACACCATTGCTTCAGACGGAGGCGTTGAAGAATGGGGCTGGCGTGTAGCTTTTCCGGATAGTTACCAAGGCGGCGCACTCGCACAGTTTGCTGAGCAAGAATTAGATACAGAAAAAGTCGCTATTTTAATGGATAACTCTAGTGACTATTCGGTAGGTCTTGTTGAAATTTTTGAAGAAATATTTTCAGGGGAAATCGTTGGAAAAGAAAACTTTACAGCGGGACAAACCGACTTTAGTGCAACCTTAACGAGTTTAAATGAACTTGATTTTGATGTGTTACTAGTCACTGGTTACTATGAAGAAGGTGGACCGATTGTACGACAAGCACGTGAAATGGGACTCGATCAACCGATCTTAGCACCAGATGGTTTTGGAAACCAAGCTCTTGTCGAGTTAGCGGGTGAAGAGAACTTAAACGATGTCTATTATACGACACAGTTCACGACTTTAAATGAAAATCCTTTAGTTGATGAGTTTGTTGAAAGCTATACGGAAGCTTATGGTTCGGAACCGGATATGTTTGCGGCGATGGCTTACGATGCCGCTTACGTTATGCGAGATGCTATCGAACGAGCTGGTTCGGATAATCGAGAAGCGATTAATGAAGCTTTAGCTGAAACTGAAAAATTTGAAGGTGTAACAGGTACTTTTTCATATGATGAGATGCATAACCCTTCAAAAACAGTTACAATTTTAGAGTTACAAAATGGAGAACCCGTCAACACTTATGAAGTAGATCCTGAAAATCTGTAATAACTTGATTTGGTAGAAGAGGAGTGAATAAAAAATGGATACTTTTATCCAACAACTAATTAATGGTCTATCCCTAGGCAGCGTTTATGCACTCGTTGCCTTAGGATATACGATGGTTTACGGAATTATTAAATTACTTAATTTTGCCCACGGTGATGTGTACATGGTCGGGGCTTTCATTGGTTATTATATTATCGCGAATTTTAATTTAGGCTTTGTACCGACACTAGTTTTGACGATGCTCATAACGGGGCTTATCGGTGTTTTTATTTATCAAATCGCGTATCGTCCTTTGCGTAATTCCACACGAATTGCCTCTTTGATTACGGCGATTGGAATGAGTTATTTACTGCAGAATGGCATGATTTATATTGCTGGACCACAGACGCGTTCCTTTCCACAAATTATAGATAATCAAATGTATAGTTTAGGTTCGATTCGAATTAGTACGATGCAAATCTTAATGCTTATGACGACCATCTTTTTAATGATTGCTTTGCAGTTGATTGTGCAACAAACTAAATTTGGGAAAGCCATGCGAGCGGTGAGTAATGACCCAGAGGCGGCTCAATTGATGGGGATTAATTCAAACCAAGTGATCAGTTTTACATTCTTTTTAGGTTCTATGCTAGCAGGTGCTGGTGGGGTCTTGGTAGGGATGTATTATAATACGATCACTCCAACGATGGGTGCAGGACCTGGTTTGAAAGCCTTCATAGCCGCTGTTGTCGGAGGTATCGGCAGTATTCCTGGAGCTATGCTTGGGGGTTATCTCATCGGTATGATCGAAGTGGTGATTTCCGCTTTTGGAAACTCTATGATTCGCGATGCCGTTGTTTATTTAATTTTAATTATTATTTTACTCGTTCGTCCAAATGGTATCTTAGGCAAACATGAAACAGAGAAGGTGTAGGTGATTTTGATGAAAATTTTTAATCGTACAAATATAAGCTGGATTGTTTTATTTATTCTGACGTACTTTGTTCTGGAAGGCTTAACTTGGGCGGGGATTATCGATCCTTTTTATGAAATCACCGTCGTGAATATTTTTATTAATATTATCCTCGCCGTTGGTTTAAACTTAATCGTTGGTTTTTCAGGACAATTGGCTTTAGGCCATGCGGGTTTTATGGCGATTGGTGCTTATGCTACGGGTATTCTGTTGGTAAAAATGCCAAGTGGAGCCGGTCTTATCGTAAGTATGCTCGTCGGTATGCTGGTGGCTGGTATTTTAGCTTTAATTATTGGGATTCCTACTTTGCGTCTAAAAGGGGATTATTTTGCAATCGCCACGCTTGGAGCTAGTGAAATTATCCGAATTGCTATTTTAAACTTACCTGATTTAACGAATGGTGCTGTAGGTATTAGTGGGATTCCTTTGATGGTTGATTGGCGTTTTGCTTACTTTATAGCTGCGCTAACCATTCTAGTAGTTTCAAATTATATTCGTAGTAGTCCAGGACGCGCAACCATCGCAGTCCGTGAAGATGAAATTGCTGCAGAATCATTAAGTATTCAAACCACTTATTATAAAAACTTAGCTTTTTTAATTGGAGCAGTTACTGCTGTCTTGGCAGGGAGTATTCATGCGAGCTATTTTGGAGTCATTAATCCAGGTCAATTTACTTTCAATAAATCCATTGATATTTTAATTATCGTTGTATTTGGTGGAATTGGTAGTGTGACAGGCAGTGTGGTAGCCGCTGTTGTTTTAGGTATTATTAACGTTTATCTTCAACAATTTGGCGCCTTGCGTATGATTATCTATGCCCTTGTTTTAATATTCATTATGATCTTTAGACCTTCAGGCTTAATGGGGAATGTTGAATTTTCATTAAGTAAATTATTTAAACGACCACAAGACGTTCCAGGTTCAATCGAAAATATGGAACAAGAGAAGGGAGCTTAAAGATGACTTTACTAAAAGTAGATAATTTAACGAAAAACTTTGGCGGGTTAACCGCAATTTCTCATGTGGATTTAGAAGTGAAAAATAATGAGCTGGTAGGTTTAATTGGTCCGAATGGAGCAGGAAAAACGACGTTGTTTAACTTATTGACGGGCGTTTACGCCCCTTCTGAAGGAAGTATTACGTTCAATCCGAACAAAGAAATTCATGAGTTAGGTGGCAAAAATACTTCACAGATCGGACAGCTAGGCATCGCTCGAACCTTTCAAAATATCCGTTTGTTTAAAGAACTGAGTGTACTAGAAAATGTACGCATTGGGATGCATAGTGAACTTGGCGCGAACTTATTGCAATCTTTTTTCCGAACCAAAGAATACTATCGCACAGAAGTCGAGATGACGGAGAAAGCAATGGAATTGTTGAAAATTTTTAATATGGAAGACAAAGCGAAAACGAAAGCTTCGAACTTACCCTATGGGGATCAAAGAAAATTAGAAATTGTACGAGCACTAGGGACAAATCCTAAACTTCTGTTCTTAGATGAGCCTGCAGCAGGCATGAATGCTCGTGAAAGTCATGAATTAACTGAATTAATTCAACAAATCCATAATGAATTTGATTTAGCGATTGTTTTAATTGAACATGATATGAAAGTCATTATGAATATATCGGAAAGAATTTATGTGTTAGAGTATGGTAAAAAAATTGCTGAAGGCAAACCACAAGACATTCAACGAAATCAACATGTTATTCAAGCATACCTAGGAGGTGAGTAAATGCTAGCAATTGATGATATTGTCGTGCATTATGGAGTCATTGAAGCAATTAAAGGCATTACATTTGAAGTCAACAAAGGGGAAGTGGTCTCTCTCATTGGTGCGAATGGAGCAGGGAAAACAACGATTTTAAATACAATTTCTGGTTTAATTCCAGCAACTTCAGGTACCATTTCTTATAAAGACAAACCCATTACAAAAGCGAGTACTCGAGAAATCGTTTCTTCAGGGATCTCACAAGTACCCGAAGGACGTCGTGTGTTTAGTGGCATGACTGTGAAAGAGAATTTAGAAATGGGTGCTTTTTTACGAAAAGATCGAGCAAATGTTCAAAAAGATTTAGAACGCATTTACAAAAGCTTCCCGATCCTCAAAGAAAGATTGACGCAAGATGCGGCGACACTTTCCGGTGGGGAGCAGCAAATGTTGGCCATGGGAAGAGCTTTATTATCAGATCCTGAATTATTATTATTAGATGAACCTTCAATGGGCTTGGCTCCTTTATTTATTCGAGAAATTTTTAATATTATTGAAGAAATCAATCAACGGGGAACAACTATTCTATTGGTTGAACAAAATGCAAAGGTAGCTCTTGAAGTTTCAGATCGAGGCTATGTAATGGAGACCGGCAAACTTGTTGCAGCGGGGCCGGCACAAGCCCTATTAGATAGTAAAGAAGTTCAAAGAGCATACTTAGGAGGATAATCATGGATGTAGAACATATTATGACAAAAGACGTTATTACAGTAACGCCCGATACGAGAGTGACCGATGCCGTAGATATTATGGAAAAGAACCACTTTCATCGTTTACCAGTCATTAAAGAGAATAAATATATAGGCATTGTCACGGAAGAGGAAATAGCAGAAAACTCTCCTTCGAGTGCTACTAGTCTTAGTATTTATGAGATGAACTATTTATTTGATAAAATGACAGTCGGAGAAATTATGCGGGAGCATAATGTGACGGTTACACCCGATACTTTGCTAGAAACAGCAGCGACATTAATGAAAGAACAAAATGTCACTGTCTTACCCATATTAGATAATGCCCAGCATATTGTGGGCATTGTTACCTACAAAGATATCTTTAAAGCGTTAATTGACTTATCAGGATATAATGATCCAGGTTCACGCTTTTTAATTTATATTGACGAAGATCGTGTCGGTGTTTTAGCGCATATCACGCAAGAATTAGCCAATGCTGACATTAGTCTTTCACACATTATGGTGAACCGTTTAGAAAACCAAATTGAAATCACGATTCAAACTGATGATGAAACAGGGGATCAGGCCAATGAAGTCCTAAAAAATGCGGGATATAACATTACTCGCTTATAATCTCTTACGAAGCGTCTAGGATAAAAACTAGACGCTTTTTAATAATTAAAGAGTATTCCTTTAATCATTCGCTTTTAGTTTTTTCAGTTTATAAGGAATTTTAAAATAATTAATCGTTTTTTATTCATTCTTTAAACTTAGAAAAACATGTGATAAAGTTACAAAGCAATTTAGTACAAATAAGGGGTGGATGTAAATCGGAAAAAAGAAAAAGATTTTTTTACGACTAATTGGTATTTTAATTTTTGTTTTGTTGGTACTGAGATTTTTAATTCCATTTCAAGAAATGCGTTTTGGATGGGTAGAGATAACGGATAAAAATGTCGAAAACGATGAATATTATATCTCTGCTGATTTAGGAGATGAGAATCCTATCTTAATAAAAAATAGTCTTTCAGAAAAAATCATTTATGAAAACAGTGATTCTGAAGTAATGGAAATAGCCATAAGCCAAGTATGGAATACACTTAAATCTGGTGAAACATATTTTATGAGAATAAAGACTCACCTATTCAGAAGTACATATAAACTTGAAAAATTATACGAAGAATAAAGTGCTATTAGTTAATATACATATGAATAACTTACGAGAAAACTTCTATACGAATAGTATTTGTGTATGTGTAAAATAGTTCTCGGGGACTAATTCCCGAATTTTTGGTATAGATTTCT